>CAYGFN010000030.1:0-9061 GCA_964349145.1 uncultured Candidatus Saccharibacteria bacterium | reverse complement strand
TGCCGAGGTCTATATCCTCTCCAAAGAGGAAGGAGGCCGCCACACGCCGTTCTTCACGGGCTACAAGCCGCAGTTCTATGTCCGCACCACAGACGTCACCGGTGAGGTGACCCTCAATGAGGGCGTAGAGATGGTGATGCCGGGCGACACGGTGACCTTCAAGGTCAAGCTCGTGGCCCCGATCGCCATGGAAGAGCAGATGCGCTTCGCGATCCGCGAAGGCGGTAAGACGGTCGGTGCCGGCGTGGTAACGAAGATTGTTACCTGACCACTGACACACTTGTCAGAGCAAGAAAACCCGCCGAAAGGCGGGTTTTCCTTGTCCCCAGCCGCCGAGGCAGTTCTTGTTTAACTCCAGTATATATGTTATAATTGGAATTAAGCATTAACTAAATCCAACAGCCTAGACTTAACAAACAAGTAAGTCTAGTTGATTAGACTTAGTTAACCGTTAAATACACCCGATTAGATTTAAAGACTTAACAACTCCAATTATGGCAAAAATAAAAGGACCTTTTGATCTTCCTAAACTACCAGCAAAGATAGATTATTCAGAACTTGTTGATCAGGTTACTAAGGCGCATGCTGCGTTAGCAAGACTGGATGAAATGTTCAAACATATTTCAAATCCAGCTCTGATTGAACAAACATTCTTAACACAAGAAGCGGTATTGAGTTCGAAAATTGAAGGCACACAGGTGACTCTTGAAGATGTCCTCAAGCAAGAAGCTGAAAAAGGCGGCGAACATATCGAAGAGAGTAGTGAAAAGGGGCGCGACATTAAAGAGGTTTGGAACTATCGTCGCGCTTTTCGCATGGGACTGGATATGATAAATGCGGGTGAGTCCCTAGCAGAAAATAATATTAAGAAACTTCACAAAGCCTTGCTTCAGTCAGTAAGAGGCAAGACTAGGGCCCCAGGTGAATTTAGAAAAGATCAGGTACACATTGGCCCTCCAGGTACACCCATGTCTGAGGCTCGATACATTCCGCCAATCGCGAGTAGCATACCTGGGCTCTATAGCAATTTTGATCGTTATTTTAATACGCCAGGTGCAGAGAAAGATCCGCTCGTACAAATAGCAATAGCTCACTACCAGTTTGAAGCAATCCATCCCTTTAAAGATGGCAATGGTCGTGTAGGCAGATTGCTCATTCCACTCTTTCTCTATAAGAGAGGGATAATCAGCAGTCCTCTAATGTATGTAAGTCAATATTTCGAAGAAAACAGGCGTGATTATTATGATTTGCTTTCCGACGTTAGCTACAAGGACGCTTGGGTTCCTTGGATTCGCTTCTTTTTGCACGGGTTGTGCGTGCAAGCAAACAAAGCTAGCGAGGTTGGTCGTGCAATTACTGTGCTCCGCGATGAGCATAGGAAACATCTTTCCGAATACAAATCGACATATGCGTACGCCGTACTCGACGCGATGTTTGCGCAACCATATTTTACGCCAAACATGATTGCACGAAGTTCAGGAGTTAAAAATAAACAGACGATACTTAATCTCATCGCTAAATTTACGGCAGCTGGGATTTTGAAAGACATATCGCCTCACAGAAAACGGAATAAGGTATACGTATTCGAGGAGCTAACAAACCTCCTAGATAATCACGAGCGTGGTTCGACACAAAAAACACAGTCGACGAGATAATTTCTCGAAAAAGAGAGTTATGCTCGCACATCTCTGCAGAGAGTGAGCTCGGGGCGTAAAAATTCATCTCGCCTCAGCTTCCGCTGAGGCGGACCGCATTGTTTGGCGGGTGGAAATGCATTAAGGGGCATCGCCTGAGCGATGCCCCTTTCGAATTTGGTGACCCTCTGGTCAAAGAGCTCGGGGCGCCGCTTCTTGATGCGAAGTGCGGTGTGCTGATTTAGATCATCGTATCGCCGTCGGTTCCGCGCCTCATGCCCGCGCCGGTCAGCATCTCCTGCGTGCTCGGGGGGCGACCCCACGACACCAGATGGCGGCCGCCTTCGAGGATGACGGTCTTGCCGCGGGAGCGCTTCATTTGCGCGGCGACTTCGACCGAGCCGCCGAAGACCCGCATGAAGCCGACCAGCGACGGGTGCACAGGGATTTCCCGCCACTTGTTGGCGCGGAGTTTCTGTGCACCGTCGCTCGACCACGCGACGTGATAGGTCTCGCGGTTGAGGCCGATTGTGGTGAGCGACTCGCAGCTGCCTTGCTCTCGCGTGTCGACGCGCTCGGCGAAGTTGAGCTCCACGACCTGGTCGAAGAAGATGTACTCGACTCCGGTCGGCAGCGCGCCATCCCTGCCCACGGGCAGGTGCTCCTTGGTCAGGTCGTCGATGCGACGGGTCTCGACGATCTTCGGCATCGTACCGAACGATGGGTTATCGGGATTGGGCGCGAACGAGACCCGATTGCGTACGCGCGTGTCCCTGACGACGACGTCTTTCATGGCCTTCTCCTTAGCCTGCGATGCGGCGCATCGCTTCCAGCCGCAACACTAATTCGTAAAGACTTCGCGGTCAAACGCATTGTTTGGCGGGTTTATTTTTTGCTGGTAGGGTGGCATGCAGGGAGGGAATAGAAATGCCGAAAAGCGCTTTGGAGGTGAATCCTCTGGGAGGCCCGATAGTCCTGCGTGGAGTTACGCTCCTGCCGACCCCGCCAATCCAGAAGCTGTGGGCGAGGGACGTCATCTTCTTCTACGAAAATGTCGACCGTGTCCGATCTACCGTCGGCAAATCCATCGAGCTGCGCGATCGGATTCGTTCAACGCTTCCGTATGTCGTGCCCGGTCCGCCGCCGGGTCAGCCTTACAATCGGTCGCTCCAGCACCTCTGCTCGGACGTCGAGAGGGTGCGGGACAAGGATGTCCGCAAACACCCGCAAAGGTGTCTCGACCTCGCGCTCGATATCCAGTCGCGTTTCTTCGACGGTATCGGTCGCGTGGGCTTCAAGATGGTCACAGGAGTTTGGATTCCACCAAGCTCAGAGCTTTTCCGATGAGACGGTCGCCGACACGTGGTCGGCGAGACAAAGGGGGCCTCGGTAACGAGGCCTTCTCTTATGCAAAAAGTGGCGAGAAAACCGCATTGTTTGGCGGGCAGGAATTTGGTGGTAGGGTAGGGGTCGCAAAGAAAGGAGGCCAGCATGGCCGATGACGACAATGTCATTCGGCCGCAGTTTGGCAGGCCGAAGCAACCCGAGAAAGAAAAGCAGCCACCGATGCCGCTCATGCCCGCTGCCGAGGCCAAGCGCAAAGCGCGGCACGCTGCATGGCTCAAGAGTGTTCCGGAAGACCAGCAGGCGAGTCTGCAGAAGGACCTCACGTATGCGGAGGCCGATTGGGAGCGCGTAAGCCGTATGGTGGGGAAGATGAATGAGATGATCGAGTTCTTCTTCGCGCTCCAAGGATTCCAGTACCGCGCA
The DNA here is from genome assembly GCA_964349145.1 of uncultured Candidatus Saccharibacteria bacterium. Taxonomy (GTDB): domain Bacteria; phylum Patescibacteriota; class Minisyncoccia; order Phycocordibacterales; family UBA2100; genus UBA10103. The sequence continues at coordinate 5,657 of CAYGFN010000030.1, read as the reverse complement.
GCCGATGTGCAGCTGCGGCGTGGCGCGATGAAAATTCCGCTCGAAGAGCTCTGCAATCAGATGGATAGCGAGCAGTGCAACAGGCTCAACTGGTCGAAGCGACCTTCGACGTACTACGCGCTGATGAAAGAGTTCCGCGAACGTATAACGTTGCTTCTGCCAGCCTTGCCAGAATAATGTCCCGCCGAGCACAGGGCTCGGCGGATCAGGGCTCCGAGAAATCGGGGCCTTTTGCATTGTTTGGCGGGTATAAAAGCTTGAGGGCGTCGCCATGTAGCGACGCCCCGGACAAGATCTGCTCACTGACGCAGAAGGTCGAGCACGGCCTGCGCCGGCACCGCAGCCGCATTCGGCAGTCCTTTCGCAGCGATGAGCGGGTGTTTCAGCGCAGTACCATCCGATAAGTGCGTGTGCACGAGCTTCACGGCGATGGTCCCAACCACCAATCCGTCGCAGTCGAAAACGGGAGCGCCTGATGCACCGTGGTTGACGATTGCGCGGTTTTCTCCATCCGATAGCTCGAAGAGAGCGAAGCCACGTTCACGATACTGTTTGCCAAACGCGCCGTGCGCGACGAAACGCCCGTGCGCGATGTGGAGCTTCGAGCGTGGATAGACGACCGCAAACACCGGTTCGTCGTCGCGAAGCGGAGTCGTTCGGATGCCTTTGACGGGGTTCGCCTTCGTCACTGGCTGTTTAAGCGTCACGAGGTGCACTGCTTCGGGTGAACGACGATTCGATTTCGTGATGCGCGCCTCATTCCACATCGCGGCCACATCCTCCTTCGAGGTCAGTGACCGCTGGAAGATGACCAAGTCGGAGCTGAAGTAGGGCGAGAGTTTCATGCCCCACGAGACGTGATCGATGGTGAGCATCTGACGCTGAGTGAGAAACCATGAGGTCGCGAGCTTCTGGGAATCTTCGATGCGGCGTTGCTGGCCCTCGCCGATGTTGCCAGTTTCATCGAGCGTCTCGATTACAATACTGGCGACCGATTGCAGCGCGTGCTCCGGGTTCGGACATTCTGCGGCCTGCGCGCGATTGATGGCTGCAATGAACAGTACGAGGAAGAGGATGATTCGTGTCATGGCAGGCTCCTTTCTGTTGTCGAGGTGCTGCCTGTCTACACCGTATGACGTGGGGAAAACAAGTCAAGGTATTGAAAATCGAAGGGCGCCATCGATCGATGGCGCCCCCACTGGTGTCTTCTCAGCTAGCGAAAGAGATCCTGCGCGATGGTGTGCACACGTGTCGCGTAGAGTGCCTTCGTCGTATTCGGCGGCGTGCCATTCGCGGGAATGCTTGTGGCAGAAAGAGCGCCGACGACTTCCCCCATGCAATCGAGAATGGGCCCACCTGAGGCGCCGCTATCCAAGGCGCGAAGTTTTGTCCCATCCGTCATGACGAACGAGGCGTATCGCTCGTCATGCAAGTCATCTTTTGCCCAGCCGGGGATCCTTTCGTAGTAGTGACCGACTCCCACATTCAAAATCCCGCGCGTGTACCCGATGCCGGAAGTGGGTTCGCGATCCTCGAGCGGACGAGTCCGCGCACGCAATGTACGAACCTTCCACGGGAGCTTCCGTTGCATTTCAAGCACGAAGATCGGTTCCGCGAGGTCATCGTGGTATACCTGCGCCACGCGCATTGGCATATGGTGAATGCTGAAGCGCTCATCTCCGAGCCTCTGCTGCCCGACAGTGATCGAACGCCACTCGTGTGACGAAAGCAGCAATAACTGGGCGACGTGCTCGACGGTGACGATGTGGGTGTCGGAAATAAACCACGCAGACCCTCGCGGACCTCCGATTACTTTGCCGAGTGTCGGGTGCATCACGAGCCTCAGATCCCAGAGACGCACGACCGCATCCGTGCGCGTGCGTGGGTGAACGCATGCGCCCGGCTCGCCATTTTCAGGGAGCGTGCAGGCGCCGACGATCAGAATGAGGAGTACGAGTAGCAATCTCATGCGAGATCCTTTCTCTATCGACTCCGCTCACCGTATTGCTCAAGGACAAACAAGTCAAGAAAGCATGGCGACCGCATAATTATTGTTATACAACCGCGCATGACTGCGTTGTTTGGCGGGTATGAAACGGGAGAAGGGTGTCGCAGCCGGTGGCGACACCCTTCGCATTAGCGGGAGAACATATGTGCGATGGCATGTGCGGGGACTACAGACGTGTTCCCTACACCGACCCATATTTGTTCGAAACGGCTCGGCGCTTGATCAAATGCTCGTGCGATGAGACCAATCAGCCGCCCCTCACAGTCGAAGACGCCGCCTCCGGATGAGCCTCCGAAGAATGATATGGACTCCATCCTGAAAGCCGCAAGCGCGTAGAAAGGATCTTTCACCGGTCCGTCGGTACGGAATTCGCCCGATGTGAAGGTGAGGTGCCCGGCAGCGTATCCGATACCGATGGCAGGCTCGCGGTGCACGAGCGGCGTTTCGCGGAAGACGAGTGGCATCGAATTCCACTCGAGCGAAGAGTTCATTTCCCAGAGATGCAGTTCTTCGCGTGCATCAACGAAAAGAGATTGTTTAAGCCGCATCGCGCGCTTGACCGTGCGCGGCTCATTCGTCGAGGAATCATTCTGCTGCGACACGGTAATCTCTTGCGGCGTGCTCGACATGCGCATCTGCTCGCTCACGTGCTCTACCGTAAGCAACTCTTTCGGCCCGACGATTACGGCCGAGGCCATGCCGAACGAATTTCGGACCTTCACGACCTTTTGGATGAGTTGCGATGCGGCAGTGCATTCGCGGGCCACGGAAACCTCGATATCTTTTGCGCATCCTCCGAGGAGGAGCGCGAGCAGTGCGATGGGCACTCTCATGACGAACCTCCAGATTCAATTTCGGCTACGTTTACGGTAGTACTCTGATCGCGGAGCGTCAAGCAATAAAACCTCTTTCAGCCGCACTGTTTGGCGGGTACGATTTTGGTGGTAGGGTAGCGCAAGCTTGGCAAGAGAGGACGATCAATGGACAGTATCGACAACGAGCGCGCACAGTTCGTCGCGCGCTGCGAGGAAATTCGGGCACTACTTGAGCCGCGCATCACGATTCTTATCGGCGCGCTCTGCACGCACCATAACGGCACAATCGACCACAAGAAGCTGCCGAGGGTGGCTCGGGAAATCGCCATGACCTGCTGGGATGAGATTCAGGAAATCGCGAAGGGGTGTTTCTCTCGTGAAATGTTTCCCAATCTCCCGACGCCGAAGCTCTACGGGTGCGATGGCGGAGGCGATCCTGTGCCGGACGTGTATCTCATGATGTGGCGCAAGGGCGGCATGCGGCCCGAGGCCACCTCGATACACGATCACGGCAAATCCCGCGTCGGAGTCTACGTGATGCAGGGCGAAGTGAGCGAGTACGTCTACGGAGTAGATCCCAAGGCGTGGCGAGATCACCAGAATCCGCTTCAGTACACGATTTGGCGTCGCCGACTCTCTGCCGGCAAGTCGCTCTATGTGCCGGCGCCCTACATACATCGGATGATGGATCATGTCCGCGAGGGCTTCGCCGTCCACGTCTACGCCAATCCGCCGCTCGATGAGCAGACGAGCTACGTGAGGGTCGGCGATATGCTCTATCGTGGGGAGCAGTGGCGCGAAGAGGGGCTGAGTGCGTGTGCTTATGCTACGGGCGAAGATGTCGCCGCGTAAGTATCATATGTCGCCGCCGAGCACAGGGCTCGGCGGATGTGAGGCCCGATTTCTCGGGCCTTTTCCATTGTTTGTCGAACAGGAGATGTCATACTGCATGTCTTACGAAATAACATTTTTGATGTATGAAAAATTATCTGGCTGTTTTCTTGGGTTCAGGAGAAAAGATGCAAAATTGGAAGCCCGACGAGGCGACGATGAAGCAGGGGATGGAGGCGTGGTCGAAATGGGCCGCGGACCATGCGGCGGATACTGTCGACATGGGCTCGCCACTCGGCAAGACCAAAAAGATAAGCAAGAATGGTATCGAAGACATCCGTAATGAAATGGGTGCGTGGATGGTAGTGAAAGCGGAGTCGCAGGAAGCAGCAGCAAAATTGTTTGAAAATCACCCGCACTTTACGATCTTCCCCGGCGAGCGTGTCGAGGTGATGGAGTGCCTCCCGATGCCGAAGATGTAAAGCGCACGCTGTTTGGTGGATATAAAGATTTGGGGGCGTCGCTCGCAAGCGACGCCCCCTGATGTCCGGCGGTCGTAGTGACCGTAATGTGGAGCTTCGAGCGTCGCATGGACTACGCGAGGCGTTTCGAGGAGACGGGGAAGCTCGCCCGTGCGAGGCGCTCCCCGAAGTAGAAGTAGCAGACGCGGCACAGCGTGCGCACGACCACTGCCGCGAGCATCCCGATCCAGAGCATGTGCGTGAGCGCAAACGTCGCGACGGCGACGAGTACGGCGACGAGCGTCATCTTCTCCGGAAGCATCTCGAGCTTCCGATACGGATACAGCCCGAGTGCCGCGAAGCCGATGAGCGCCCCCGTAGCAAAGTTCGCGGGCGACCAGTCGAAATGCGGACGAATCGGAGTCGCGAACGCTGAGAGGCTGAGGCGCGCGATGACGAAAGATGCGATGACGACGCATGCTGCCACCACGGGGACAGCCACAAGCCACCCATGCTTCATCGGCGGCGCGCGGCGCAGCTCGTAGACCAGCGACACCGGTGAGGTGAGCCATGTTGCGAACACGGCTGATCCGACCATCAGGCAGAGAATGAGAGCGCCCGAGAGATTGAACATCAGCGCCACGTACAGGTACGAAGCGTACGCGGTGATGCCAGCCGTCACGAGGCTTGGCCAGAGACGCGTTGCCCAAACAATGGTCCAGGTGACGAGAGGACTGCTTATCATGAGGCTCTCCCAAAAGAGCGACGGCCGCGGCGCGGCGCGTGGCACTTACAAAACAGTACTGCGGTCGTCGTACATGGTCAATCAAATGGGATGCGCCACGACTCTGTCGTGGCGCTCCTCCAAGGTGCTGCTCGAGGCGATTAATCGGGCAGCCTCGCATTGGATCTTCCGCTGAGCCACGATGTGCGGATTCTCAGCTTGGCGAAGCCGCCGCCGTCCGCGCCATAGAGGTCGATGCGATCGATTCGCGGATTGAGCTGCACCCCAAGCTTTCGGAGCACCGTGGCCGCGCTTGCCCACTCGTACTCGTACCTGCCGTCGGGGTGCTCGCGGTACCGAATGTCCCAACCGTCGTACGGTACCGGTGAGATCGACATTGTGTGCGTCGTCTCCGGTACGTTGCGTTGTCCGTTTTGCGGGAGCCCGGGCGGTTGCTGGGGGTGGCTTTGCGGAGTCGCCGCGGCGATCTGCAGGTCGGGTGCAATCAGCTTGTAGCCTGTTTGCGCGTGGGCGGCAAGCGACACAAGCAATGCCGCGGTTATCGTTGCGATCAGGGGGAGGACCTTCATCGCTATCACCATTTTTTCCGTATTGAAATGTCCGACAGCAGCTGCCGGAGGTCCATACGAACCACCTTTACGCTACCACTTGCCCCTCAGGACACAATGGACGGGCACGGACAGCGAGTTGCATTCTCGCGCGATGTGGTGCATACTCCGCGCACGTTCTATGGCAGAGGCAACAGCCAAAAAAGCATCGCGCACCCGAGCCAAAAAGGCAGGGGATGGCGCCCACCG
>CAYGFN010000029.1:0-9267 GCA_964349145.1 uncultured Candidatus Saccharibacteria bacterium | reverse complement strand
AGATAGTCTTGTCGCGCATCGCGGGGTTCGTTCCGAAGGAACGGACAAACTCGCGGATTTCCGCGTAGTTTGTACTGCTCGCCAGAAACCCCGCGCGTTTTGAATCCAAAATCCACTTCCGCAGGGGTTCGACCCAATTCTTTCTCTCGTGCCGTGCAGATGTCGATTTGGCTTGAAGCGATACTTTTTGACGCATCAAGATGTCTTTCTTTCGCAAATACATTTCGCGCTCGATATCGCCGTTCAAATGTAAATCAACGAGCGCGTCCATTTTCGCTTCAAGCTTCCGCAGGCTGTCTTTCATCTGCACGGCATGAGTTCCCGAAGTGTGGACCTCTTCTTTGTCCCATGCGTCAACACGTTGAAGCATGTACGCCGCCCACATTTCGGGAAGCGACACTGATTGAAGCTGTTCCTTTGTCTGCATGGCTAGCACGTCCTCTTGGAGATATTTTTGCGTACAATGGCCGTTCTTTTTCGTACAGCGATAATAACGATATTTGCCGCCCCAACGCCCCGTAGCCCATTGCGCAGTAATCATGCTCCGACACTCGCCGCAACGAAAAAGACCGACAAAAGGAAAATTATGCGACTCCTTGTGATGTCGAGGACGTGCCCGCTCATGCAGTTGTTTCTGTACAGCTTCAAACAGGGTCGGAGAAAGAATTGGCTTAAAGCTTCCGGGGAAATATTCGCCACGATGTGTGGTGAATCCAAGGTATGCGCGATTGGAAAGAAGTCGTCTCACGGAAGCTTTCCCAAGTGGCGTTCCGGCCCGCTGTGCAACACCGTGCTCCGCCAAAAATTGCGCCATTGATACCAGCGTGTACGTACCTTTGGCATATTCGTGATATGCGCGCACAATCACTTTCGGATAAATGGGGATAAGTCCGATTAAACGGGGACTAACGAATCATAAATCAGGTCGCCAAATTGTCTAAATTACGGATGTATCCCAACACCTCGCATATCACCCCCCCTTTTTTTCTCTACACGCGCCTAGCGAAGTGGCGCGTCGTCCACTCCGAGCGCTGCGCTTTGATATAGTGGGAGTATGCTCAAGCATCCGGTTCTGCGGGCTCTCGCGGCTGGCGCCTATATTGTGGGCGTCGTCGCTATCATGGCGTACGCAGCGCCGCCCGACACGCCGGACACCATAGTCACTCCCATCGTGGCACTTTCGCTGCTCGTACTTTCGGTGGCGTTTATGGCGTACATTTTCTTCTACGAGCCTGTGATGCTCCTCCTCGACGGCAAGCGTGAGGACGCGGTACGGTACTTTTTCGCGACACTTGCGACCTTCGCCGTCTTCGTTGTAGCCCTGCTTCTGTTCAACTCCTTTATCTTCCCACTCCTTTCGGGACAGGGGAGTGGCGCCATGCTCCCGTAGAAATTCTCGAGATTAGTGAATAGTTGACCATGTATATTCGTCGTGGCATAATAGCTGCAGTTTAAAGAGTACAACACGCTGAGGCAGGTGGCGCATTTCGCGCAGCCGCTCAGCCCGACAAAGGAGGAGGGGTTGATGACGCCCGTCGAATTTCTTTCGTATCTTGCCTACTTCATCTGGGTTTGCTTCCTTCTCGGATTCGGCATTGCCATCGACGTGGTGATTGCCACGCTCGCGCGGTTCCGCAACGAGAAGATTGGCTTCAAGACGTGGACGCTGCCGATTATCATTACGCACGTGACGTTTCCCATGGTGGGGTATTACGGCGTATGGGTGCTCAGCGAGTACATGCCCTACTGGAAATCCTGGCTGTGCGTGCTCGCCTTTATCCCGGCGGCCTGGTTCGTCGGCGGTGTGATCATGAAGACGATCCTCGGCGAGGAAGAGGAATCTGACGTTGGACTCCACCTCATGGCCATCCTCGCGGTGAGCTACGATGCCTTCTACAGCGGGTTCCCGAAAGCCTCACAGGCAATCGTCGACAGCTGGAACTGGATCGAAGTTCTGATCTCGTTCTTCGTCGCCGGCGGATTCGTTGGACTCTTCGCCACCGGCGCTCTCTATGTGGCGAAAGGAATGCGCAAGTACCGCTCCCACAACGCGAAGGGCCTCGCACAGTTCAACTTCTTCGGCAAGTGGGTTGAGCTCTCGGTGATCGGCGGGTTTGGCATCCTCTCGCTGTGGCATGGTCTATTCGGCGGCGGTAGCACGATTTGGTCAATCGCGATTGCGGGGATCATGATCGGTTTCATCTTCCTCCTCTTCTTCCGCCGAATCATGGCGAACGAGCAGGAAGCTGCGAAAGGCATCATCGCCGCGAGTGCGGCAGGGTAACAAAGATCTTCTAGCGGCGGCGGGCACCTTCGGGTGACCCGCCGTTTCGTTTTTGCATGTGCTTGCGATATCGCGCTCGTGGCCGGTGTGCAAGAGTCCCTAGTAGAGGCGTTTTTCAGGTGTAGCCTGTATATAGTCCGTTCCCTCGTTTGTTTGTGGACAGCGCACTGCGCTATGCTGCAGATCGCATGCTACGATTGTGGAGGGACTTTGCACTCATTACATAGTAATTCTCTGTATTTTTATGGCATTCTATTCGAGCGTTGGCACGAGTCGTGCGATGGAAGACTCGCAGTCGGCTGGGCACGATGCAGCGGCTGCTGCGCTCAGGGATTTAGGTCGCGATAAAGCTGCTCTCGCACTTGTGGTAGCGTCGCCGCGTTACGACCAAGCACTGATGCTCAAGGGCATTCACGCGGCATTGGGGGACACTCCTGTCGTCGGCTGCACGAGCGCTGGTGCTATCGTCAACGAAGGCGTATTGGAGAAAGCCGTGTCCATTCTTCTTGTAGCATCCGACGCCGGTACCTTCACGCCGATTAAGGTCACCGGCATTGGCAAAGACATGCGGTCCGCCGGCCGCCAATTTGGAGAGCAGGTAAAAGCGGCGGGAGACGCGAAAGTTGCGTTCATGTTTTCCGACGCACTCGCTGGCAACGGCACGGAGCTGGTACGCGGTGTCCTCGATGTCATGGGAAGCGGATTTCCTCTCGTGGGCGGTGCCGCAGGAGACGACATGGATTTCAAGAAAACATCACAGTATTTCAACGAAGAGGTACTGGGAGATGCGGCCGTCGGATTCGCGATTGCAGGAGACGTGCGGGTCGTCGCGGGCGCCGATCACGGCTGGGAGCCAATAGGCACACCGCGTAAAGTTACGAAAGCCGAGGGCACCAAGCTCATTGAGCTCGATGGCAAGCCCGCTTTTGAAATCTACAAGGATTATTTTGCCGAGCGCGCCGACGATTTCAAGAAGGCACTTTCGCTTGCTGCGGTAAGCTACCCGCTCGGCATGAAAGCGCCGGGTCATGAGCAGTTGATGATCCGTGTCCCGCTTGTCGTGGGGGATGACGGCTCTATTGTCTGTGGCGCAGAGGTGCTCGAGGGGAGTGAAGTAAGTATTCTTCTCGGCACTATGGCGAGCGCGCTCGGCGCCGCAGAGGACATCGCGAAGAAGCTTGCCGCGCAGATTCCTGATATTGAGAAGCGCGTCGTATTCGTATCCGATTGCGTTGCGCGCAAGATTCTACTCGGAGAGCATGGATCGGAAGAAATTGCACTTCTGCGCGCAATCGGAGGACCCAAGGCGCAGATTTTTGGATTCTATTCCTATGGCCAGATGGCGCCGCTTCGCACCCCTGCGGCAGATGTAAACACGTGTGATCCCGGGTATTACGAGCAATCGATTTCGATTACGATGTTTGGCGTGTAATCTTTATGCCGCCTACTCCGACTCCGCCACCCGCGCCTCAGCGCAAACGAATTCTCATCGTCGAAGACGACCTCATGCTGCAGGATCTCATGGCCCGCGGCGTTATGAAGGGCCCGTACGATGTCGAGATTGCACCCAATCTCACCGAAGCGACTCGCCTCATCGAAGCGCATCAACCCGACTTGGTGGTGCTCGATCTCCTCCTGCCCGATGCAAACGGTCTCGAATTTGCCTCCAAACTGCGTCAGCAGGAGGCGACGAGGACGCTTCCGCTCATTGTGTACTCGAATATAGATGATCCCGAGAGTCGCAAGAAAGCGCAGGAGCTGCATGTCGTGCACTACTTCGTGAAGGCGCAGTCGATGCCAAGCGAATTGTTGGAGACAATCACGAGCTATTTCAACGCAAACCCCTAGCGGTGCGGAGACTGCATGGAACCTCTCGCTCTCGCTTCCGGTATTCTTGCGTGCATCACTGTGGTGCTCGGTTTTCTCCTCGTGCGGTATCGTGCGCAGAATGTCGAGCTGCGAAAGGTAGCAGAGGAGCGCGCCATTACGCTCGAGCGGACGTCTCGCTCGCTTATTCAGAAGAATCTCGAGCTCAACGACCAGAATCTCAAGCAGCATCAACAACTTGAGGCGCGCGAAGACTTCGTCAATATTGTTTCGCATCAATTACGTACGCCGGTGACCGAGCTCGGATGGGGTCTCGAGGGGATTTTGAATGATTCGAAGTGGTCACTTCCGGCTGAACAGCGATCCCATATCGAAAAACTCTTGGCGAGCACGCGTCGCATGGTGCATATCATCAACGACATATTGCATCTCGTGCATATAGAACAGACGTATGATCGTACGGTCGTAACGCCATACGACCCTGATGCGAAGATTCGCGAAGTGGCAGAGCGCATTGCGAACGACTTCGCGGCCAAACGAATCGCACTCTCGTTCGATTTGAAGGCAGGAGGCACGATTTATTCCATTGACGCAGACTCGTTCGACATGGCAATTTCGAATCTTATTGAAAATGCGTACCACTATACGAGAGATGGAGGACCTGTCTGCATCTTAAGCAGACGGCCTTCGGACGATACTCTAGAAATTGATATCAAAGACGGCGGTATCGGTATCCGCATGGCGGACCACGATCTTGTCTTTGTGAAATTTCGTCGCTCCGCGGCGGCTATGGAAATGAACGCTCAGGGTTCAGGGCTTGGACTTTATATCGTGAAGAGCATCGTTGAGCGTCATGGCGGTACTGTTGGATTCACCAGCGCTGAGGGGCAGGGAACTACCTTCCGCGTCGTCCTTCCCAGCGCACGCTCGCTGCGTGGCTCAGGCGGTGAGACGAGTGCGTAGAGGTAGAATTCTTTTGGCGTCATCTTTCGCAATCCCGCCCTTTCTTTTTTTTGAAAGAACGGGATACAATGGCCTGCGATGAGTCGAGATTTCAACACCCTTTTGCATGCTCAGTGGGATGCCGGCAAATTTCTTTGCGTCGGTCTTGATACGGATTTTGATGCGCTTCCGGAGAGTGCGCGAGTCGCCGGAGTGCGCGAAAGCTTAGTGAACTTCAATCGCAGCATCATCGATGCCACCAAGGATGTCGCAGGCTCCTACAAAATCAACAGTGCATTTTATGAAGCATACGGAGACCTCGGATTTTTCGCTCTCCAAGAGACGATTCAGCACATTCGCACGGTGGCGTCTGACACTCCTGTGATACTGGACGCCAAGCGCGGTGATATCGGTAATACCAATGCAGGCTACGTCGCAGCAGCATTTGAGCGACTGGTAGCTGATGCTATCACTGTGCATCCGTATCTCGGTTCGGAATCACTTGCGCCATTCCTCGAGAATACCGAGTGCGGAGTGTTCGTGCTCTGCCGTACATCGAATCCGGGCGCGGGAGAGTTTCAGGATCTTGATGTTGGTGGCGACCCGTCTCGCCCGGGCAGCGCCGAGGCGGAGCCGCTCTACCTGCGGGTCGCTCGCAATGTCGCCCATTCGTGGAACACACACGGCAATTGTGGGCTGGTGGTCGGCGCGACCTATCCTGATGAGATGGCGCGGATTCGTGCGGTCGCGGATGACGTGCCTTTTCTCATTCCCGGCATCGGCGCGCAAGGGGGTGATCTCGAAAAGGCCGTCCGATCAGGCAAAGACAGTCGCGCCAGGGGAATTCTCATCGCCATTTCTCGTGGGATTCTCGGAGCCTCAAAAGGCAGCGACTACGCGGAGGCGGCGCGCGCAAAAGCGCAGGAGTATGATGCGGCGATTCGCTCTGCGCTATAATCTCCGCAACCATTGTATGAATGAAGCAGAAGTACTCCAGATTCTCGAAGATGTCGGCGCATTTCGTGCGGGGCACTTCGTATTCGTCTCAGGCCTCCATGCGGATACCTACGTGAACAAAAATGCAATGTATCCCTTCACCAAAGAGATTTCACGACTCTGCCGCGGCATTGCCGAGCGCTTCGCAGGCAGGGGCATTGAAGCGGTCGTCGGACCATCAACGGGCGGAATTATTCTCTCGCAGTGGGTCGCGCATCACCTCACGGAGATTGAAGGTCGCATTGTGTATAGCGTCTATGCCGACAAGGATGGCGACGGATTCGTCATCAAGCGCGGGTACGACGATTTGATCAAGGGCAAGAAAACACTTGTAGTCGAAGATTTGGTGACGACGGGGGGCTCACTCAAGAAGGTCGTCGGCGAGGCGTCGCGCGCAGGTGCGGAAGTCGTGGCAGCTGTCGCCGTATGTAATCGCGGCAACGTCACGCGAGAGATGGCAGGCAACCCACCCGAATTTGTATCGATGCTGAGCGTGGATCTCGAACAGTGGCCGGAATCGGAGTGTGAACTCTGTCAGAACCACATCCCCGTGAACACTGATGTCGGGCACGGGAAAGAGTATCTTGCCAAGAAGTCCTCGTAGAGCGTGCCCTCTTGCAGCTTATCGCGAATGGTCTACCCCATGAGATAAGTACTCCGAGCCTTTGCAAAATACAATTGGGGTAAATATTACAGTGCACCGCGGCGTGTAGTCTTGTGATATCTCACGGGGTATAGTTATTTCGTTATAAGAAAATTGCAATTCATTCTATGTCTAAATCTATGTGGTTGTGGGCGATGGTTGCGGTAGTTGTTGCGGGGGGCGCATACTGGTATACGAGCAAACCCTCGGCAAATGAGACGCCGACACTTGCGAATAGCGACATGAGTAGCGAAACATCGGGGCAGGAGGCACCAGGACCGAGCACGGTACCAAGTGGCACTGGCACGGGGACAGGCGGCGTATCTGCCGAGGTTTCTGTAAATACGGGCACGAGCGCGACTCCGTCGACGGCATCAGTGTCATACAATGGCACGAGCTATTCGCCGAAAGACGTCACGGTGAAGCGTGGCGGCACGGTGACGTGGACCAATACGGGCTCCGGCAGCATGTGGGTCGCCTCTGCGCAGCATCCGTCGCACACGGCGTACGCGGGTACGACGCGTCAGGAACATTGTCCTGATGCTGCGGGCACCGCATTTGATCAGTGCGCAGGCGGGCAGACATATTCATTCACCTTCACCAAAGCAGGCAAGTGGAATTACCACGACCATATGAACGCGAGCGCCTTTGGCTCAGTGACGGTGGTCGAATAGGGAGGGAATTGCGAAACCCGCCTCATCGGCACTTTCGCCGGCGCTGTCTGCCGCTGCTGCGGCAGCGCTGCCTCTCGGCCCGTCGGCCTGTGAGACACGGCGAAAGCACCGATTTCGACGAGTTTCTAAAAAAGAGGTAGAGTTGGGAAATGCAAAGCCAAGAATTCGCCGATGAGATTGTCATTCGCCTGAAGAAAATTCAGACCCTTCGCTACGGAGAGAATCCGCACCAAGCAGCCGCGCTTTATGAGCTTGCGAATCCAGACAAGGGTGCGGCTACCGGCATCACCGGTGCGAAGCAGTTGCAGGGCAAGGAGCTGAGCTACAACAACATTCAGGATGCCGATGCAGCGCTTGATTGTGTGGCGGAATTCGAGCGCCCCGCCTGCGTGATCGTGAAGCACATGAACCCGTGCGGCGTCGCTGAGACGGATTCACTTCACGATGCGTATCTCAAAGCATATGCATGCGACACTGTCTCAGCATTTGGCGGCATCGTCGCGGTGAATCGTGAGCTTGATGGGGCATCAGCAGAGGAGATGGCAATGATATTTCTCGAAGTCGTCATCGCCCCCAGTTTTTCATCGGAAGCATGTGCGGTGTTTGCGGCGAAGCCCAATGTCCGGCTCCTCACGTGCGAGATTCCGAGCGCCACACGCGAAGAGATGCTCGTCCGCTCTATTTCAGGCGGCTATTTGGCACAGTCACGCGACGCAAAAGTCGCTGAGAGCTTCAAACCAGTTACGAAGCGCGCGCCGACAGTGGACGAGATGAAAGATATAGAATTTGCATACAAGGTGGTGAAGCACGTCAAATCGAATGCGATTGTGTATGTGAAAGACGGTGCGACGCTTGGCATCGGCGCCGGACAGATGAGTCGCGTATATTCCGCAAAAATCGCTGCACTCAAGGCGGCGGATATGGGTCTCTCGCTCGCGGGCTCCGTCATAGCGTCTGATGCATTTTTCCCATTCCCCGACACTGTCGAGGCTGCACGTGAGGCAGGGGCCACCACCATCGTCCAGCCGGGCGGTTCACTCAAAGATCAGGATTCTATCGATAAAGCAGATTCTTTCGGTATGGCGATGGTATTCACCGGCATTCGTCACTTTCGTCACTAAAGAGCGGTGCCTTGCGTCGACTTGAATATCGTTACATATTGCGCTTAGCAACGGAGGATGCTTCGCATGGAAGTAGAGCTCAGATTTGCAGGCGTTCCGCGCATCGGAGCGCTTGCAGTGCACTATTGGTTCGTTACGAAAGAGGTTGGGCATCGGGATCGCTGGGAAATTTGGCACCGCTCGGATGATGGCGGGGAGAGCGTCGGCCATCTCCATCGCAATCTCATGCATCCGGACGCGCACGTGGGCGGCAGTCCGATGCGGCTCGAGCGTCATTGGGCAGGTGATTCTGCACGTCGAATAGCCAACACGTTGCAGCTGAGCTGGGAAACCTACCCCTACCGAGATCGTTATCGAGTCTTCCCGGGACCGAATAGCAACACGTATGTGGCTTGGGTCCTTCGCAACGCAGGGATCGCACACCGGTTGTCGCTGCGAGGCATTGGGCAAGGGTTTATAGACCGCTGGTGGTGACGCCGGCGGTCTATTCTCATGCGCGGTCTCTTGAAAAGCATGAACACATACGTCGCATAGTGCATTATCACTATCAAGCGCTTTTTCATTTACGAAATTAAAAAGAAATGCCGCCCTATCCCGGGGCGGCTCGGGGATCTGTGACTGGCGGCACGGGTCCGAATCCGTACGCCGAAATTGCCGTCTCGCCGAGCTGTTCTCGAGAAAAAACGATCAGGCTGCGTCGATAATCGGCGGGTAATTCGTCGCTCCTGAAACAGTGAGCCACTTGTCCCGTCTTGTCGTAGTAGACAGCGAGCTCTATCT
>CAYGFN010000028.1:0-9387 GCA_964349145.1 uncultured Candidatus Saccharibacteria bacterium | reverse complement strand
ACAAAAGGCGGGTACAGTTTTTCATGGTGCACGAACGTCGCGGAGAGCGGTTGACCTGATCTGACGTTGGTTTGTGCTTTCGCAAGAGCTTCTCGATAGTACGAATTTTGGACCACCTCACGTGTAATCTCGAGCGCGGTCAATATATCGACACCTGAAGACGAGAGCGATGCAAGCGTGCGTGCAGTGCGAGCAGAATTCAACTCCTTCACCATCGTCCCGATAAGCGGGAGATGCAGCGCGACCCAGTCCGCGCCGCGCCGCCCGAATGAGGTCCGAAGCAGCGCCACAGCAGCGACGACTGCTCCGATGGCCAAGACGACTGCAAGAAAGGTGTATTTAATGAGAAAGTTTGAAAATCCGATGACGAGTTGCGTCGACTGCGGCAGTTCCGCGTTCATCTCGGCAAATGTCTGCGCAAGAGTCGGGACGACCTCAATCATCATCACGACACCAATGCCGATGATAGATACCACAATGATAGCGGGATATAGGAGCGCACCGCGAATCTTCTTCTTTAAATTGTACATGCGCTCCATTTGATCTGAGGTGAGCATGAGCGCCGCCGGCAAATCGCCGCTCTCCTCGCCGGCGCGAACCATAGCAACCATGAGACGAGAAAAGACTCGCGGGAACTTTGCGAGACTCTCGTGGAGGGTCGTCCCACGACGTACATCACTCGCGACCTCGGCAACAACAGACGCAAGCCGCGCATTTTTCGTCTGACGATCGAGTACGGCGAGCGCCCGCGAGAGCGACAGTCCCGCTGAGAGCATGGCGCCCAAATTCCGCGCGAGGAGCACCTTGTCGTATTCTCGAACAGACGCGAGCTTTACATTCCAGTACGCGAGATTCCAGATACTGCGGTCTCGATCTTCATCGACTGAGAGAATTCTTCCCCCCTCGTGTCGCACGATGTCGTAGAGTGCGAATCGATCAGGCGCAGCAGCAAATCCTTTGTAGATTTCCCCGTCGCTTTTCTCTGCAGTGTAGGAAAAATGCGCCATACATCAAAGTATATCGCGTATCAGTGCGCTCGCTGTCGCTTTGTACGAACATCGAGGTCAGAAGATGCACTGACGCCGTCTTGTCGACTCGCGACTCACTCCGTAATCACGCGCAACACTTCTTCAATCGTTGTAATTCCCTGTGCCGCTTTGAAAATACCGTCCTCAGACATCGATAGCATGTTTTCTTTGCGCGCCTGCTCGTCTATTTTGTCTCCGCTCGCGCCCGCCATGATGAGCTCCTTGATTGTCGCGGTCACGGGCAGGACTTCGTAAATTCCTGTGCGTCCGGCATAGCCGGACGGAGTCTGGCCACCCTCTCGCGGCTTATAAAATGACACGTCCTTCCACGTCGCGTCTGTGGCGACCGCTTTTTCATCCTTAAGGGCCTGCAAGACTTTGGCCGTATCAATCGCATGCTGAAGTTGTGCCGACTCGTCGGCAGAGAGTTCGTACTTCACTCTATCCGGCGCGAGGCGGCGCACGAGGCGTTGCCCGATAATCACCCGCACGGTCGAGACGAGGAGAAACGGCTCAACACCCATGTCGAGGAGGCGAGCTACCGCCCCGGCCGCGGAATTGGTGTGCAGCGTCGAGAGCACGAGGTGCCCGGTGAGCGATGCGTTGATGGCGAGGTCGGCGGTCTCCTTATCGCGAATTTCGCCGACCATGACGATATCGGGGTCTTGACGAACGAGTGAGCGCAGACCGTTCGCGAATGTAAATCCGATTTCTGGGCGCACCTGCGTCTGATTGATGCGTGGCATCTGATATTCGATAGGGTCTTCAATCGTGGAGATATTTACATCGGGTGTGTTGACGATGTCGAGCAGCGTATAGAGTGTCGTCGATTTGCCCGCACCTGTCGGACCGGTGGTGAGGAGCATGCCGGTCGTTTTTTTCATCGCGTCGTGCATGCGCTCGAGCCCCGTGCCATGAAATCCAATTGATTCGAGTGTAAAGCCCGAAATGGAATCACGAAGGAGGCGCATGACGATTTTCTCGCCGAAATACGTAGGAAGCACCGACACACGGAACGAGACGCGCTCGCCCCCGGCCTCGGTGCCAAAGCGGCCGTCTTGCGGCAGACGATGTTCGTCGAGTCGCATATTGGCGAGCACTTTCACACGAGCCGTAATTGCGGGCGCAGCATGCTTGGGCAATTCCATTGCATCGTGGAGGAGTCCGTCGATGCGATAGCGCAAGAGCAGCGAGTCTTCGAGTGGTTCGATGTGAATGTCGGATGCACCCTGTGCACTCGCGTGGCGCAAGAGCGTGTCGACGATGCGTACCGCGGGGACTCCTTCGGCCATTTCGCGGAGCTCTTTCTCCCCTTCTGTGCCCACCGCGCTCGTCTTGAGCGCAGCCATCTCTCGCTCAATCACATCACCGAGGTTGTCTTTCAAACCCTGTTGATACTGCTTGAGCGCGTATTTAATAGAAGCGGCATCGGTAAGACGCGGAAGCACCTTGAGCTGCGTCTTTTTCTTGATGAAATCGATTGCCGCAAGATCGTCGGTGTCGAGCATCGCGACCTCAAGCTCTTCGGCGCGATGGTTGTACGCAATAATGTTGTTGCGGCGCGCGACAGGCTCGGGAATGAGTGAGAGCGTCTCATACTTAATCGCCGTCCCCGTAAGCGCGACGAAGGGAATACCGAGAATGTACGCATAGGTGCGGCGCAGCTCATCTTCGTTGATGACATTTTTCGCTATGAGGATGTCCCCGACCGGTTTGGACGCTGCTTTCGCCTCCGCTTCCGCCGCGTCGAAATCCTTCTGGGAGACAAGCCCCGCATCGGCCAAGAATGACTTCAAATGCGTGTCGGAGATGTACATTCTCTCTATTATATAGGAGCAATTTCTGGATTATTTGACTTTTAATCACGAGCGGGTATACTCTCGGCATTAGTTCCGCCTCTGGCGGGACCGTTTTTTTAAAAGGGTATTTGGTAGCACAACATAATCCATATGGCACTCTTTGACCTCAAAACACTCAACTCAGCTCTCGAAGAGCTGCAGACGGAGCGCGGTATTTCACGCGAAAGCGTCATCGACGCGCTCGCGACCGCTCTTGCCGCGGCGTATCGTCGTGAATACGGCAAGCGCGGGCAGATTATCCGCGCCACCTTTAATGCAGAAACCGGCGACATGGAATTTCGCCAGGCCAAAATCGTCGTCGACGCCACACTCGTACGCCAAGAGGGCGAAGATGCGACGGGTGATGAGGATCATCGCTCACGCTTCAATCCGGAGCAGCACATCATGATTGCAGACGCGCAGCGCATCAAGCGCGACGCGCAGCTCGATGAAGAAATATCGTTCCCGCTCGAGACGCAAGAAGATTTCGGCCGCATCGCCGCGCAGGCAGCGAAGCAAGTCATCATGCAGAAGGTCCGCGAAGCGGAGCGTGCCTCTATTATTGAAGAGTACGGCGAGCGCGAAGGCGAAATCGTCACTGGTCACGTGCAGCGCTTCGAGCGCGGCAATCTGTACGTGGACCTTGGTCGCGCGACAGCCATCTTGCCCTACGATGAACAAATTCCCGGAGAGCGTTACCGCCAGGGTGAGCGCGTGCGCGCACTCCTCCTGCGCGTCGACGAGGGTGTCCGTGGTACCTTCATCCGACTCTCTCGCTCGCACCCGCGCTTTTTGGCCAAACTCTTCGAGACTGAAGTGCCCGAGATGGCGCAGGGTATCGTGGAGGCGAAGGGCATCGTCCGCGAGCCCGGCAGCCGCGCCAAGATTGCGGTGCACTCCTCTGATGAGCACGTCGACCCTGTCGGCGCTCTCGTCGGCCAGCGCGGTGTACGCGTCGCGGTCGTCACATCAGAGCTTGGTGGCGAGAAAATCGACGTCGTCGAATGGTCTGAAAATGCAGGCGATTTCGTAAAAGAAGCACTGAAGCCTGCGCAGGTACACGACATTGAACTCTTCGAGAGCGAGAATCGCGCGATCGTTACGGTCGCCGAAGACCAGCAATCGCTCGCGATTGGTCGCGGTGGCCAAAACGTGCGCCTCGCCGCACGCCTCACGGGGTGGAAAATTGATATCCGTTCGACCGGCGGTTCGACCGTCGAGAGCGAAGACGGTAGCGCACAGCCGGAAACTCAGCCGACCGATGTCGAGAACGTCTCCGCCACAGAGGACACCTTTGCGGAAGCGAAGAAGGATGTCGCTGGCGATGACGACGAAGCGAAAGACACGGGCGAGGAAAATCTCGAGCCCGTCGCACAGGACCGCGACGTCGCTGATGAAAAGGTAGAGGAGCAGCAGGAGGAAACGACTGAAGACAAGGAAAAAGACGCGGAATAATTCGCGCGTCTACCGAAAACAACGGCCGCACGATGTGCGGCCGTTGTTTTACAAACAGAGATCGCCTGCTACACCCCGTGAGATATGCGTTGGAGATTCACTCACCACTGAGACTCGCATCACTTCACTTGCGTGCTGAGAACTCGACGCTACATATCTCATGGGGTACACTTTCGCCATATGGCCAATATCGATATCAAACCCTCGAAGTACATGGTGAATCTCCTCCATGCGCTCCCCCCGTATGCGGATGAGGCGAAGGGCGTCGTACACGGCCTCGTCGAGATCAACACCAACTCCATCAATAAGTACGAATTCATCACCGAGTCGGGCCAGCTCAAGCTCGACCGCGTCGGCTACTCTTCGCTCACCTACCCGGTCGCCTACGGTCTCATCCCGCAGACGTGGGACCAGGACAACGACATGCTCGATTTCATCATCGCGAATGTCACCGAGCCGCTCGTCGCGGGCTCGCTCGCCGAGTGCCGCGTCATCGGTATCATGAAATTCGAAGACGGGGGTGAGCGCGATGACAAGGTGATCACAGTCCTCGCAGACGACAAGCGCATGGACCACATTGACTCATACACTGATCTCGGAGAGCACTGGGTCAAGGAGACGCAGCACTATTTTGAACACTACAAAGATTTGAAGAAGCCTGGCACATGTAAGGTGCTCGGATTTTTCGATGTCGCAGAGGCGAAAAGCATTATCGCCGAGTGCGCCGAGCGCTACCAAAAGGAGTACGCTCCGAAGCTCGCTTAAAGCGCCACTGTCCCCATCCCCGTCTCGTCCTCAGCGCCCAAGGGGTGGTGCTACACTTGCCCCATGCAGTCCACTCCTCACGCTCCACAGACAAGTCTTGATAATCTCATCCCTACGGCAGGACTCTCGAATAACCCGCTCGCATCGTCACACGTGACCGATATGGGGCACGATACTGTCCAGCACACGGGTTCAGGCCCCGTCATCGGTATCATCATCATCGTTTTCATGCTCGCACTCGGCGGACTGTATTTCTGGGGTGCGGAATTGAATCGTACACAATCGACACCGCTTCTCCCGAGCGCAAGTGCCGCGCAATAATCCGTTGCAGCGATAAGTGTTTACGAGTACACTCTCGCGATGGCATCACTCATAAATGTAAAAATCACCCGCGACGACGCTCGTTGGGAGACCGAAATCAAAGCCGAGATTCCGGCTGACGCGCTTTTGAAATACCGAGACACCGCGCTCAAAGATATCCAGAAGGCGGCAAAACTCGACGGATTTCGACCAGGAAATGCGCCGATAGAGAGAATCGTACAGGTCTACGGCGAGAGCGCGATCATGCGTGCCGCTGCCGAGGCTGCTATCGAACACGAGCTCCCTGAACTATTGGCGAAAGAGCAGGTCATGATTGTGGAAACGCCGCGCGTCACGACCGATACACCGGAGAGCGGCAAGCCCCTCGTCTTTACGGCACGCGCCGCGCTCGCGCCTGAAATCAAACTGCCTGATTACAAAGCAATTGCTCAGAAACACGCGGAAATCAAAGAAGACACGTCGGTGACGGATGATGAACACACACAGGCGCTCACTCACCTCCGCCGCGAACGTGCCCGCATCGATAAAGTGGAGACCGGCACCGAGCCGCAGAAGGCTGCAGAAGAATCGAAGGCCATGGATGAAAAAGATCTTCCTGAGCTCGATGACGCTTTCGTGCAGTCTCTTGGCATCGAGAGCGCGGAGAAATTCATTGAGACGGTTCGCAAGAATCTTCAGACGGAAAAGCAGACGCGCGCAATGGAAAAGCGTCGTGCGGGAATTTTGGACGAGCTCGCAAAGGAGAGTTCAGTCTCCTACCCCGCGTCGCTCCGCGAGTATGAGCTCGAAGACATGGAGGCTCGGCTCAAAGACGATCTCTCGCGCATCGGTCAAACGATAGAGGGTTACTATGCGGAAGCCAAGAAGACACGCGAAGAAGTCCGCGCTTCATGGCATGATGCGGCTGACAATCGCGCGAAGGTGCGGCTCATCCTCGCGGAGATTGCCCGCAAAGAAAACATTCTCCCGGAGCCCGCTGCGCTCGACCACGAGCTCGAGCACGCGAAGGAGCACTACCCCAAGGCGGATCCCGATGCGCTTCGCGCACACATCGCTCATGCGATGAAAAACGAAATGACGCTCCGCTTCCTCGAGGGCAACACCGAAAAGGTCGGTCACACTGGCCACGACCACTCGTAAACACTTTTTCGTCGCTTGCGCAGTGAAGGATAATCGCCCACTCGGGCGCGAGGGGTCGGATTCGTCCGGCCCTTCTTCTTTTATAAATCGTTGCGCACGAACTTTCTTAGGGGTAGACTCACTCCATGCAAAACATAAAATCTCAGATGCTCGTCCCCATGGTCATCGAGAAGACCTCGATGGGAGAACGCGCCTACGACATTTACTCGCGTCTTCTCAAAGAACGCATTATCTTCCTCGGTGGTCCTATTGATAGCGATGTTGCCAATCTCGTCGTCGCTCAATTCCTCTTCCTCGCGTCAGAAGATCCGAAGAAAGACATTTCTTTCTACATTAATTCCCCGGGTGGTCACGTATCTGCTGGCTTCGCGATTCTCGACACGATGAACCATATCCAGCCCAATGTCTCGACTGTCTGTGTCGGTATGGCAGCCTCGATGGGAGCCGTTCTCCTCTCTGCGGGTGAAAAGGGCAAGCGATTCGCTCTTCCGAATGCTGAAATCATGATTCACCAGCCTTCTGGTGGCGCCGAAGGTATGGCATCGGATATCGAGATTACCGCGAAGCAGATTCTCAAAATGCGCGAACAACTCAACAAGATTCTCGCCAAGAATACGGGCCAGAAGCTCGATAAAATCGAGCGCGATGTCGACCGCGATTACTTCATGGGAGCGAAGGAGGCCGTCGAATACGGCATCATCGATAAGGTTCTCACGTAGGGCACCTCAGGTGGCGGAAAAAGGGGCTCGTGGTATATTGCGGGTACACCTTAGTAATATGAATCAAAACTTTCATTCGCGTGCCTCCATATGCATCGAGAACATGTCTTTCACTCAGCGTTTGAGCCATTTTCGAGACTAGTCCGATACTAATGCTGGCGCGCGTCTGACTCGACGCGTATGTCATTAAAAATAGTTTTAGCGCTTCTCGCCCTCGCAGGCGCTGTCGGCATTGGAATCGGCTATTTCCTGCGCATGCTCCTCTTGCAGGCGAAGCGCGGCTCGATGGAGCTCCAGATTCGCACAATGCTGCTCGACACCGAAGAGCGGGCGAAGAAAATTCTCGAGGACGCCGAGCAGGTAGCCAAAGAGAAAGAGAACAAAATAGCTCATGAAATTAAGGAGCGCGAGCGCGATTTGCGCGCCACCGAAGAGCGCCTCATCAGCAAGGAGGACCTCCTCGACAAGCGCCAGATGAAACTCGACTCCGATCAGGAGAACATCAATAAAAAGAACGATGAGCTCGGTGAGAAACGTGCCGAGGCCGAGCGCCTCATCAGTGAACAGCAGGAAAAACTCGAGAAGGTCGCCAGTCTTACCGCCGAGGAAGCGAAAAAAGATCTCCTTTCATCTGTCGAGAAACAGTACGAGACCGATCTCGAGGGTCGCATGAGAAAACTTGAGATTGCGAGCGACGAAAAGCTCGAGCAGCGCGCCAACGAGATTCTCACGACCGCTGTCCACCGCCTTGGCAATTCCGTGGTCTCTGACGTACTTGCGACGACCATCTCGCTACCGAACGACGAAATTAAGGGCAAGATTATCGGCAAAGAGGGTCGTAACATCCGCGCCTTTGAGCGTGCGACGGGCGTCGACGTAATCATCGACGACACGCCGGGCACTCTGACGCTCTCCTGCTTCGATCCGATTCGCCGCCAAATTGCTCGTATCGCCCTCGAAAACCTCATCATCGATGGACGTATCCAGCCAGCCAAGATTGAAGAGGCGGTGCAGAAAGCCGAGCAGGAAATCAGCAATATCATCAAGAAAAAGGGTGCTGAAGCCGCATACAACGCGAAAGTCCAGAATGTCGATCCGAAGCTCCTCATGATTCTCGGTCGGCTCTACTTCCGCACCAGCTACGGCCAAAATGTGCTCGATCACTCGGTGGAAGTCGCGCACATCGCGGGCATGCTCGCGGAGGAGCTCGGCGCAGACACAGCGGTGGCACGCGCGGGAGGCCTCTTTCACGATATCGGCAAGGCGGTGGACCACGACGTCCCCGGCACGCACGTCGAGATTGGCCGACGTATCCTCGCCAAATTCGGCATGGGAGAGCCTGTCATCAAGGCGATGCAGGCGCACCATGAGGAATACCCATACGAGACTCCTGAGAGCATGATTGTGCAGGTCGCCGACGCTATGTCTGGCGGACGCCCGGGCGCACGTCGAGATTCTGTCGAAAATTACATCAAGCGTCTCGAAGAGCTTGAAGCTATCGCCAACAACGAACGCGGAGTCGATAAAAGCTTTGCTATTTCCGCCGGTCGTGAGCTGCGCGTCATCGTGAAGCCTGAGGCCATCACTGATCTCGAAGCTCGGCAGCTTGCTCGTACCATCGCAGATAAAATCGAGAAAGAGCTGCAATACCCGGGCGAAATTAAGGTCAGCGTCATCAGAGAAACACGCGTTATTGAGTACGCAAAATAAAATCCATCATCGCAAAGATGTCGCGGCGCGCCTCTTGGCGCGCCGCTTTCAATTGAGCCTGACGTTCAAAATGCTGGGTCACTGAGACCCGCATACGCGAATGCGTCTCGTCGCCAACGACATTGATCACAGGCACCGCACGGCTTCTCTGGTTCACCGAAATAGCACGACCATGTGAGATGGAGTGGTGCCCCGATTTCGACGCCGAGTCGGACCACTTCCGCTTTGGTCTTGTCGATGAGCGGAAGCGAAATTCGCATCGGCTTCCCCGCCTGCGGCATGACCTTGCGCGCGAGCACACGATTCAGATCGACGCGGTAAGTGTCCGGATCAATATCCGAGAAGTTTTTTACGTCGTCGGCGTTGGTCGCGAGGACGACCTCACCCTCGGTCGTCTCTGCCACATCGCAG
>CAYGFN010000027.1:0-9483 GCA_964349145.1 uncultured Candidatus Saccharibacteria bacterium | reverse complement strand
TTCGATGATGCATCGCGCCTGCCTGCCGGCAGGCAGGCGCGATGCATCATCGAAGCGCTTCGCACGCTTCTTCGCCTCACGCACAATTCCGGCAACAACCCCTTTCCTGCTTGCGTTGAGCGACTCAAGCTCGGCGGCACAGCGCTCCGCCTCAGCGCGGTCTTTGGTGGTAAGGAGTGTCAGGGCGACACGCGGCTCTCCCATGCGTGATGCGGCATTGATTCGTGGCGCAATCGAAAAACCAATATCATTCTCGGTGAGCTCGTGTTTGCGGATGCGGAGAGCGCCGCAGAGTGCCGTAATTCCGAGACGCGGAGATTTGCGCAGGACAGAGAGCCCCCAAAAGACAAGCGTGCGGTTCTCTCCGGTGAGCGGAACCATGTCTGCGACGGTGGCAATGGCGACAAGATCAAGGAGCCACTTCTCCCAGCCTTCTGCGACGGCAGTAAAATCCCCCATCCCCCGTGCGCGACCACCCGCGATGAGCGCCTGCGCGAACTTGAATGCAACGCCTGTACCGCAGAGATGAGGAAACGGGTAATCGCCAAGCTTTGGATTCAAGATGGCTACGGCAGCAGGTAGCTCGCCGGTGACCTCGTGGTGGTCCGTCACGATAACGTCGACACCGTGCCGCTTGGCAAAATCGACCGCTTCACGCGCGTTCGTCCCCACGTCAACAGTCACGATGAGTTTCACCTCGCGCTCAGCGAGACTTTCGATAGCAGAGGTGTGGAAGCCGTACCCTTCTTTGTCACGATGCGGAATGTAGACTTCAATATTCGAATAGTTCAATTTGGCAAAGACATCCGAGAGAAGCGCGGCGCCCGGAATACCGTCGCAATCAAAATCCGCGTAGATCGCAATCCGCTCACCTTTTTCCATCGCTTCGAGCGTGCGCGAGACCGCGCGGTCCATTCCCAAAATCCCGAGAGGATGATGGAGCGATGCGTAATCCGGCTGGAGGAATGCCGCAACAGCTTCGGGCTCTACGATGCCACGCTTAGCAAGAAGCGACTGGACGAGATTCGAGAGAGGCATCGGTCGCATTGTATCCCATACTTGATTCAGGATACGCGATGCCCCACGTCATGTCTCTGCAGAGACATGCCCGGGCGTAGCTCAGGGCTATACCCAACGTCACGCCGCTGCAGCGGCGTGTCCGGGCATAACTCTTGAGATTCTCTGGTGAGATTCTCAAGGTTATACTTCCTCTATGGCGGATGACTGCATCTTTTGCAAAATAGTGGCGGGAGAGATTCCCTCGCACAAGGTTTACGAGAGTGACTCCGTACTCGCTTTCCTTGATATTCATCCTGTAAATCCTGGTCACACGCTCGTCATACCCAAGAAGCACGCGTCAAATATCTTTGAAATCTCGAGCGAAGACTGGGCGAGCGTGAGCGAAGCCGTGCACAAGCTCGCCGGTAGTATCAAAAGCGCGACGACAGCGGATGGCGTCAATATTTCAATGAGTAACGGCGAACATGCCGGCCAGACGGTACATCATGCGCACCTGCACATCATCCCTCGATTCAAAGGAGACGGCTTCACGCACTGGGCACAGGGCTCGTACCGAGACGGTGAGGCAGTTGCGGTGCTCGAAAAAATCCGCAGTGCTCTTTAGTAGGTCTCAGATCCGGTGCATACACCAGCGTGAATCAAAGTGGCATTCGCGTTATTCATTTCGCATCGATTCGCGTACGAGACCGGCTCGTGCAATCGGCACATCATGGCGCAAAGCATGCCCGGAGGACAGGAATCGACGCAGCCCTGCGGACGACCGCACACTGGCATATCTGATCTCGTGCACAATGTCTGCGAGACAGATGCGGTAGCGGTTGCACGCGCCTGCTTGCCCTGATCGTCTGTCACAGTAAGTGCCACGGTGTAGCTACCCGGATTCGCGTACGAATGAGTGAAGGAAGACTGCTGCACAATTGATGGTGCTGCGGAGCTCGAGAGAGCGGCATCCAAGCGCACCCACTCATCTCCCCACACCATTGCGTAGGTAAGGCGGCCATTTTCTGGATCTGACGCCGAGATCTTCCACGTACCCACTTCATTTACTCCGAGTGAGACGGGGCCCGAAAAAGACGATATGACTGGTGCACCATTCGGCTTCGTATCATCGAAGTAGGCGGTGCAATTCGCAATCAAACCAACAAGGCAAGCGCGCTGCGTGCACGTCCCCGGATTGCCGGGAGCCGACCGTGAGCACGCGTTGCAACCATCATTCCATGCTTTGCATGTGCGATCTTGTTCGGGATCGTACGAAGTATCGCGACACTCTCCCCCATAGAGATAGCTGGCGCCATCGGCGCGCATCTCACATTGATTGCCATAGGTGGTAGGGATCGGATTGCACGGAGTTGTGATGCATACGATAGGCTTCGCACCGCAGACCGGCATATATTCTTTTGTGCATGCGACCGGACCACTCCCAACGCGTACGCTTTCTTTGGCAAGTACGACTTCCTGAGCAGGCATGCCGAGACAGCGCGGATCTGCATTCATGCCGCAGCCGCCGGGATGAGTCTGGTAGAGCGCTACCGTGTAGGTGCCATCTTTTGTATACGTGTGCTGCACAGATCCGGGACTCACGCATGCGTCAGCGGGAGCATTGCACCAAATTGCTTCACGTCCCGAGCCATCGCCAAAATCAACGAAATACCGGTACAGTGAATAGCCCCCAACGTTTGCGTATGCGGTAATCGTAAGCGGTGCATTCCCCGCCTGCGGCGCCACGCGGAAACCGTAGGGATTGGGAGTATTCGCTGTATTACCACATCGCACCTTGAGACGCTCACGCGTAAGCGGTCCGACTGAGCCAATGCTCTGTACACCTTCTTTGGTCTGCCACTTCGCAACTGCTTGAGCTGTCATGGGGCCAAAATATCCTGTCGCTTGAGCACTCAAAAAACCCTCTCCGCTCAAAAATTCTTGGAGGCCGCGCACGTCGTCTCCGTTGGCGCCCGGCGCGAGATTACGGTTGAGGATACCGCAGATGCGGGGAATATGGGCCGAAATCGTCGTGCCCTGAACTGACTTCTGAGGTTCCTGCTCCACGACCCGTATTTGGGCTTGAAGTGCAGCGATCTTAGCGAGCAGACTTTGTATTTGCGCCTGCAAATCGGCGACGGAAAGGGCCGATGCAGTAAACGGACTCGTTACAATAAGTGCCACAAACGCGCTCGTAATAAAGAATTTGTTATTCATATATATAGTATATGGCTAAACGGTATGGCTTTTGCCATACATGTAGATAGACGACTCACGCCGCACATTCTTTCCTAGCGCAGAGCTGCAATGCCGGGGAGCGTACCCTTCAGCAGATACTCGAGCATGGCGCCACCGCCCGTGGAGAGAAACCCAAGTGCTTTCGGGGAGATGTTGCTCTCTAGGATTGCGGCAATCGTGTCCCCCCCTCCGATTACGGCCTGCGCCCCATTTTCGACGGCGTGTGCGACAAGCTCAGCAATCGCGTGTGTGTATGAGACGTACCCGTCTTCATACAGACCGGTCGGTCCATTCCAGAGAATAAATTTGGCTTCGGTAATAATCGGTGCAATTGCGCTCACTGAATCCGGTCCGATATCAACAATCTTATCGCCATCGAGCACTTCTTCAGCCTTTTTGCGCTTTGCTTGTTTCTCGATATTTTCCGCCGTCACGTCTGAGGGAGCAATGAGGCGAGGATTCTCGAGTACTGCGTGCGAGGGAAGCTCTTTGGAAATCAGCGATCGCCCGACAGGCAATCCGCGCGCTTTAAAAATATCGTTGGCTAGGGCTCCCGTGATGAAAAGATGGTCGTACGTCTGCAAAAGGGAATCTATGAGGGGCGCCTTCGTCTCAAATTTTGCACCGCCGAGAATCGCAAACGACGGCGAAAGCGGCGCACGCGCTTTTTCAAGCTGCTCAATCTCATCACGCATCAAGAGGCCGGCGTAGCGCGGCAACTTCCGAGCGACAGCGACATTCGATGCGTAATCCCGATGTGCTTCGGCAAACGCATCTCCCACGTAGATATCAGCGAGGCTCGCGAGGAGGCGCACAAAGTCGGGATCATTCGTTTCCTCACCCGCTTCACGACGCGTTGATTCAAGAATCAGGCACTCACCGTCTTTCAGCGCGCCCACCTCCCGCGTCGCTTCGGAGAATGACGTGCCAAAGAAATACATCGGAATGTCTTGTCCGAGTTTGATGAGCTCTTCTGCGACTGGCCGCATACTATCCCCCTTCCGTCCCAAATATCCAACGATTACAACGCGTGCGCCGTGCTCGACAAGGAATCGAATTGTCGGCAGGGCGCGATGAAGTCGAAACGTATCCCCTACGGAACCGTCTGCGGCGACCGGCAAATTCAGGCTCGTGCGCAAAAACACACGCTTGCCCTGCAAATCTTCGTGCGAGAGTGCATCGACGCACTTCATAGGCTTATTTCTTCGAGAGCGACTTCATAAGCTCAGAGAATTTTGTCGCGTCGACGGAAGCGCGCCCGACGAGAAAGCCGCTCACGTCGCCCCCCGAGAGCATGGCTGCCGCATTGGTCTCGTCGACTGATCCGCCGTAGAGAATCGTGACCTGCATACCTTCCTTTCCGTGCGTCTCGACGATACTTTTGCGAATGAAGATGGCCATCTCATGCATATCTCGCGGTGACATAGCGTGCGACGCTCCGATTGCCCACACTGGCTCGTATGCAACGATGATGTGCGAGATTTTTTGAGCAGAGACATCCATGAGCGCAATCCGTAACTGATCTTTAATGTATTGATAGTGCTCCCCCGAGGCGCTGCGCGTCACCTCTCCGACGCACAGAATCGGAGTCATCTTGAGCGCAAGCGCCGATGCGACTTTTCTACGCGCGTCGTCGTTTGTCTCGCCCATTTCACGTCGCTCCGCGTGCCCGATGATGCAGTGCGTGGCATGAGCGTCCTTGCCTTGCGCGAGCGAAATCTCTCCGGTATTGGCACCCGATGCATCGGGATGCGCATTTTGCAGAGCGAATCGGATACGACGACCTTTGTAGAGTCGAGATAGGTCTCGCAGAAACAGACTTGGCGGTGCGACCACGAGCGAAACACTTTTCGAACCATCGAGAACCTTCTTGGTCGCATCGAAGAGCGATTTCGCTTCGCGAAACGTGGTCGGATACATCTTCCAATTCGCGACCACAATGGATTTCATGCCGAGATTGTATCATGTGACGCTCGGGTGAATGTCTTTTACGGTCGCTGTCTGCCGCTGGTGCGGCAGCGCTCAGTCTCGGTCCCGTCGGACCTGCGAAGACCGTAAAATACACCACCGCTCGCTTTGTCGTGGCGCGTACATATCGAACAATTACTGTTCGCGCCAGAGGACGAATCTATAGTCTGTGGTTGCTACCGGAGTAAACGGGGGCGGCGCTGTTGCCTGCAATTGATCGTACGCATCGATGCGCGCCTGGAAGCCGCTGCACGTAGTCCCACCACAATTCCAGCTTGTACCCGTGCGCAGATTCGACACCACCGTTCCGTGCGTCGTCAGCTGATTCCGTAGTACGTACGAATTGTATGCGTTGGGAACATCGTACGCGCCGTAGCTGTTGTCGGCTGTGTAAAAATTGCGACCAAAGTGACCATTTTGTGCAACGAAGACTCCTCGTATGGTCATGGTGGTGGGCACATTCAATGGAATGAGTACGCTGTCTTCCGCCATGAGCGTGAAGCCGCTCGAACCGTCATTTGACGCATAGGTAATATTGTTTGGTATGTACGCAGTGGGCGAGGTCGATACGCTCGCGGGTGTGGCCGCGACTACGGTCACTTTCCCGACGACGGTACCCTCTACCCACACGCGATCTTCGACGAAAATAAGGCTGCACGACGGCGGAATCGCATACGTGCCGACGAGCGCCTCATCGTCAATGATGCTGTATTCATTTAGTACCCACCCATCCTGCGAAGAAAACGAAGGGACCGCATCCGTGTCGGTCACTTGCCGCACGGTGACGGTGCCGTTTGAGTTGAATATGAGGTGATATCCGCGATCATTGACCGACCCTGAAGCTGCTGCAAAATACAGACCACCATTATTCTGCGCATAACTCTTAAGATTCGAGAAGTTCGCGCTTATCGCGCCGAAATCCACTGTGGCTACGGGGTAACGCCAGAGCGCAGAACCGGAGCCTGTGCCAACGACTCCCGGTGCCGTACTCTGGGTCGGAGAGCACCCGTATTCACTGGTGCACGCCCACGTCGAAAGCGCACTCGAAACGGTGGAATTGTTTGACCCGTCCATGCGAATGCCGCCGTTGGAAAAGTATGGTCCGGTAATCACGCGGTCACTCCCCGCCCACACACTACTATTCAGTAGGTAGGCGTACCCTGCTGACGATGGTTGCATGTATCGAGCCGAGAGCGTGCGCGGAAAACCCGGATTCTGGTCGGCGACACCACGAGAGGTAATATCAATCCACTGGATTTGTCCGCATTGCATGCTCGCCGCGACGGAGAGCGCCGCTGATCCGATCTGCCCCCCCTCCGGATCGTTTACGGTGTACGTATAGGGACCTGATTGTCCCGTACCATTGGTGAGATTGCCCGGATTGTGCGCGAGAAACCATCGGTAATATTCGAGCCCACTTTCTGCGACGTGAAGAGCTTGCTCGCGTGCATACAGTGCGCGACCATATCGCGCCTGCTGAAAGGCATAACTCGTTACCATACCGAGCATGAGCATGAATACACCGGCAAATCCGATGACCATGAGCGTCGTCATGCCCCCTTGTACATACTGCTTTCGTTCTCTGTGCTGAATCTGTTTCATACTTATTGACCGATGAGATTACGGAGCGCTGCAGACGAACGAAGCTTGGTCGTTGTCGGTGTGCGGTTTGGATCTATATCGACGCTGATGTTGACGGTGATGAAGCGAACGTCTCCGAAGAGCGTGGTCGTTCCAACAAGCGCCCCGTCGTTATCGAAATAGGTAAAAAGCGTCAGATTTTCATTGTTGTTTCGGACACTGTCAGAAACCACCGACGCGACCTCCGCACCTGTATAGAGGACCGGATCTCCGGCCGGCTCGACAACTCCCCGCATGAGGTTGGTGCCGCTCAGATAATATCGAACACGCTCAACACCAGCATCACCGTCGACTTCTGCATAGAATACGAGGCTGCTGGTCGCGATAGCAACGATTGGATAGGCTCCGTTCGATGCATACGATGCCTCGCGAATGGCACGCACAATCGAATCCAGCCCGCGCTGCGCCGAGGTGATAGCGCTTGCTTCCTGAATCGCAAAATTACTCGTGCGGTAGAACGCAAGGACGGTCGACGTGATGGCGAACATCGCCGCCGTAAACATCGACACCCACACGACGGTTTCGATGAGAGAAATCCCCGCCTCACCTCGGAGAGACAGGTGGAGTGGAGGTCGACGACGCGTCACTAAGTGATTGATGCACATACTAATTATTGAGAGTGACGGAGAATTTCGTTGCTCCACTGACACTCACTTCATTCGTCCCTGTGTACGTCGTATACCCGGGAAGTGTAACCTCGATAGTGTAGGTCGCGCTTGCGAGGCTCGAGAAAAAAGCCTGCCCACACGAGTCGGTCACGAGTGCCTTGTTATACCCGGTGCGCGTGAGGCGGACTGTCGCATTCGGGAGAAGTGCGCCCGTTGCCGCGGAGCGTACATCTATGAGAGCTGAATGTGCGGTGTACGGCATGAGATACAATGCACTCGTCTGTGAGCCTCCCGGTGCAAGTGATTCGGGCTGCGGATTGCATGCCGCTGCGACTGAATATCCGCTCGACGCGGGCACGTCGATAGAATAGTTATCCCACTCGAGATTCGAAATAGTGACCGACGAACTCGGCCCTGAATTATGCGTCGCAGAGTATTTGTACACGCTGCCGCTCGGTCCCGATCCGATGGTTTTCGCACCGGAGAGTGTGAAGGCAATGTTGGGAAGCGGCACGGGACCATAATCGTAGGCAATATTCCACGCGCTGAGTGTCGGAGTCTCATCAGCTCCTGTGAGCGTCGCGAACACGGCGAGCGCAGGATGCGTGCTCGCCGAAATCCCGCTCAAGTCGACGGGAGAAGACGTAAATCCCGCGGCATTCCCCGGTAGCTGGCTGTCCGAAATGAGTGCGAGGCTCGAAGCATCATACACCTGCAGCAAAATATCGGTCGACGCGGGTTCCGACGACGTCCACGACAGCGCCTTCCAGCGCACGAGATACGAAGGAGAGACCGCCGTTGAACGAAGCGTCCCTGTCCCAAACGGTGCGGAACCACTGATTCGCGCGTTCCCGCCACTCACCGTAATACTACTCGAGGTCGCGATACCTGAAGCATCTGTATACGAATCAGTCGTGGTCGCACCGGTAATCGGAGTGAATGTGCGAACCGTTTTTGTGCCAAGCACATCAATCGCAAACGTCGACGATGTCGTGACGGTGTTCGATACCGTGAGATTCCCCGGGTTCGGATTCGTATTTTCGGTACTTGCTTCATGCGTACGAGCGGTCGAATACCCCGGCTTCGTCACCGTGACCGCGTAGCCGGAACCCGCGGGCGTGCCTATGAGTCGCACGGTGCCCGCCGCGTTGGTATACGTCGTCAGATTGACCGCTGTCGCGTCGTTTACTATCAAGACAGTGGCACCCGAAAGCGGCGCACCCTGCGCATCCACCGCATTGATGGCAAGCGTCCCGCCCGAAACAGCACTCTCGAGACCGGTGACAGGCGCGATGCGTGCGGTCGCCATCACCGTACGAGGTCCTGTTCGCGATACCCACGAGACCTCCACTTTTACCGTTTTTGAATCTGCATCGATACCATTGCTATCCCCTCCTGCCGAACCATCCGTAGCGTCGTCGTAGTATGCAATGAGCGTACGTCGTTCAAATGAAATCCCGTTGAGCGCGATGGTCTCATTTTGTGCGAGTGATCCTGCAGGAATTCCTCCGACCGTGCCGAGCGACACGTACGAAACGCTTTTTACAAACTCCATGCGCTCATTGAGAAGTGCTATCGCGCCGGCGCGCGCCTTGTTGGACATGACCAAATCCACGGACAGCTGAAATGCTGCGGCGATGCCGAGGAAAATTACAAGCATGAGTGCCGTACCGACAATGGTGTCGATGAGAGAAATGCCCGCCTCACCGCCCTCTGTGAGGGCGTATCGATGCTGGCCGCGCGACGCTATACGCATACGCCGCTTAAATATGTTCTGACAGTTGGTAGATGGGCGAAATCATCGCGACCGCAAAGAACCCGACGGCGCCGCCGATAAATACCATGAGAAACGGCTCGATAATCGTCGACATATCTTTCGTTTTCCGCTCCACTTCATCTTCGTAGAAACCGGCAAGTCGTTTCAACATGTCCGCCGTGGCACCCGTCTCTTCTCCAACCGCCATCATTTCTCCTACAAAAGGCGGGTACAGTTTTTCATGGTGCACGAACGTCGCGGAGAGCGGTTGAC
>CAYGFN010000026.1:0-9893 GCA_964349145.1 uncultured Candidatus Saccharibacteria bacterium | reverse complement strand
TCGCCAAATGCCACGTCGAGAAAAAAAGCAATGCGAGACCGATATAGGCGAGCTCGGTGCCGCGCAAAGGGAGCGCGAGCAGAAGCCCCATCGCACTTGCCGAAAAAGCGGTGATGAATACCGCGCCGCATGCCGCACATCCGATGCCGACGATCGACGCGATCATGCCGAGGACGCTTACGGGAAGTCCGCGCAGTGCGATACCTGGTCGATAGGCGCGCATGAAATGTACGAGGAGCGTCAGATTCGCGCCGATCGCGATCGAGAGGATTATCAGCAATGGATTTGAAATGAGGGTTTCGGTGATACTCCCGAGCAGCAGCGTCAGGACAATAGGTTGCGCGTCTGAAAATGGAAGCGATGGATCCGAGAGATAGGTCGTCACCTCACCGATGAGCGGTATCCACGAGAAGAGTACGAACGCCACGAGCGCAACACCCGCCGCCGTTATCCAGTAGCGCGGGCTCAAGAAATAGTGCATACGTACAGTTTATCAAAGTTCTCCCGGGCGCACCGTAAGGATTTTATGAAGCCTTGTACATAGGTTCCTTGACACCACCGACTAAATACTATTCAATGATATGAGAGACTTGTCTAGCAGTTGGAGGATCGACAATGACGCTTCGTATGAATCGTCGTGCGTTCTTGGCAGCGTCTACGACAGCGGCGCTTCTCGGTAGCGGAGAAGGCGTCGTCGCGCAGACGCAAACAACGTACGCCCCGCGGCAACCGAACATTCTAATATTCCTCGCCACCTACCAAGGGTGCGGGCCGTGCAATCTCTGGCGCGATCAGCATTTCCCGGCATGGCGTGAAGCAGAGGGAATTGGTGAGCCTGCGCAGTACGGACAGATGCAAGTGTTTCGGGGGAGGCGACTGACGTTCATCAAGCACGAATTCTATCGCCCGAAGCACACGACGGAGCCGCACCAGTGGCCCGCAGAGCATCGATGGATTCTCGAGGCTGCGATTGCAGAATATAATCGCGATCGTGCCGCCTGGGATCGTCGTGCCAACAGCGAAACGGGAAGCACGAATCCGAGCGGGACACCGCACTTCTGGTTGATCGTCGACGGCAAGCTCGTCGAAGATGCCATCGGATCGAATGGCTGGCGACGTGTTGTCGCGAGGCTCAAAGAATTGGGCCAGGTGTAACCTGCACCTCCACACATGACCGCGCGGATATCGGATGCCGCGCGGTCCTCATGATTGAAAATATATGCTCATGCCTGCTTGAGCGGTGCCTTCTTTACGATGCAATAGAGCTCGTTTGCGACAGTCCCAAAATACATCTCTCCGGTTTGTGAGCGCGCTATTTTAGTGAGGATGCGCTCGCTTGCTTGGAAGAAGCTTTTCTGTGCACCGCTGACCGTATCAATTTCATAGACCTTGCCGTCATTGGATCCGACCCAGAGTGATTCATCAAAAAGTGCGGGGGAGGAGAAGATGCGCCCATTGGTGGTAAATTTCCAGCGATCCTTCCATGAGTCGAGATCGATCGCATAGATATGCTTGTCCAGCGACGCGACATAGACGGTGTCGCTATCGACCACCGGTCCCGAGTACATACCTGCTTCCATTTTTCGCGCATATACCGGGATGCCATCGTCTACACCTGCAGCGTATAACTTGCCATCGAGCGATGCAAAAAAGACGAGACGTCGTTTGCGATCATACGCGGGCGCCATTTTAATATCGCCGTCGGTGCGAGATCGCCAGCGCTCCGCACCACTCTCCGCATCATACGCATAGAGCATGCCGTCGTTGGACCCGATGACGACGAGTGATTCAGTCGAGATGAAAAGCGGTGAGCCGTGCGTAAGCGAAGGATGAATCGCGCGCCAGATTTCTTTCCCACTCGTACTATCCAGTGCGACGATTCCTCCGCGCTTGCGAAAAAGTCCGTATTCGAGACCGATAAAAATTATTCCGCGCTTTGCATCGACGGCTGGTGATGATCCCACCCAATCCGCATCGTCGTACTTCCAACGGAGCGTACCGCTCAGAGCGTCGAGCGCATACACCGCGCCGTCGTACGCGCCGAAGTACACTACACCGTCGTGTACGTGAGGAGAGGAGAGGATGCCCTTGCCCTCAGGGTGTCCCTTGATCGTGAATTGCCATAGGACAGCCCCCGTCTTTTGATCGAGTGCGTAGAAGATGCCTTTGTCTGTCCCGAAAAAGACTCTGCTCGCATCGAGTGCAGGTGAGGACTTGTGAACGACGAGATGGAAACTCGGATCTGGTGCGCGGAAAAGCCAGCTTTCTTGCCAAGTATCGAGCGGCTCATGGCGAGGTGCAGCAAGAAATGACATGCCGAAGTCCTGCAAGGTAAAAAAACTCTCTACTCGCACGCCATTTTTTTCGAGCGCATGGTACGCACTCGCATCGCGGAATGCGACGATCGCACAGAGGTCAGAGACGCTCTTCCCGACTTCCGCAAGGACAAGGAGCTGCTTTTCGAACGTACCGCCTGAATTGAGCAAATCGTCCACGAGTATAATCGGATCTTCCGTCAGTGTTCCTTCGATTCGTTTCATAAGCCCCTGTCGCTTTCGCGATTTACGGATGAAAAATCCATTGACCAGCGTGCCACGCTGCACGCTCTTCATGACGATTGCCGCGACGAGGCCGATACCGGCGGCTTCCATGGCGCCGACCTGAAATGGATAGTGAGCACCGTAACGCTCCCAGAAGATTTCGGCATACCTATCGAGCCAGTGTGGCTGGAGCATGAGTGCGCGGAAGTCGAAGATCCAGCGCGCTCGCTCTCCCGTCTGCTCATCCTGAATAATCGTGACTGTGTCGCTCGCTCGGACAAATGCGGTCGAGTGAATCGCTTTGAGAAAGTCACCGTAGCGATGCGGTTTCATGGTTTGTCCGTACGCTGCTTCTGATATTCGCGCACGAGTCGGACGATGAGCACGAGACAAGTAAAGCCCCAGATGGCGAGCCATGCGAGCGCGAGGATGTCCGCGTAGGGGAGAAGGAATTGCTGCAATGTGTTGAACTGCGTCGGGTCGTTCCCGATCAGACGCTTCAAGACAATGAGCGGAGTTGACGTAGACATAGATCAGTAAATGTTTTCGACTGGGTAGCCGACGAGCCGCGCCTCCGGCGGCTCATGTATCCACGGATTGTGCACGAACGGTCGGTATTCGATGTCGCAGATGTCTGGCACGTCGACGATCCGGTAAAATGGTGCACCGTTCACCGAGTGATCGAATTGAAGCGCGATACGCTTGACCGCGGCATCGCGTTCGCATCGGTAATTCAACCGAGACCACCACTCGTACGGATCGCAGCGATTCCATGCAGATGCGGATTCATGCCGCGCCTCGGTGATCGCGAGACCATCTTCCATATACGTTTTTGTCTGCGTCAGACAGAAAAATCCCGTGCACGCGAGCGATTCTGTAGTCGAACTTGCCACGCGCTTCCCGCTCTCGTAGATACGCACAGTTGCGACGCACTGATGATTCGCTTCAAACATGTACATACCGAAGCGGTTGCTCTCGAGTGTCACGCGACGGTCCCCAGGCACAACAAATCCGAGCACTTGAAACAATGCGACAAGGAGGATAATGAACCATCCCCAAAGCGCTTTCTTTTCGAAAGGAATAGGCGTGTGTCGGTAGAGTGGTCCAAAAAGAATCAGGAGTGGCGGGAGCGCGATCGAAGGGTACAGGTACAAGACGAGGATGCCCGAATAGAGATGGAAGAATACGAGAATACCAAGTGCCACGTGTCTCAAGAGGGTGCGCGAGGAGAGCAAAAACCAGCAGCCGACGACCTGCATGAAGATCACCGCGTTTGAAAAAAATGGCGTGAGCGCGTCGGGGAAGAGAGGGAGCCCCGTTTTCATGGCGGTGAAATACGATCCCAGCACCCACGTCTCGTCGAATTTCGGCGTCGCCGACATGAAGTAGAGAAAGACGAAGGTGAGTTTGAGAAAATAGAGCTTAAATGGAATAAAGAGGAGTATCGCGGTCAATATCACGTGATAATAATCATAGGGTCCGGCGAGCGTGTAACTGAGCACGAAAATCACAAACATTTTCCAGAGCCAGAGGACAAGCATCAAGAAGTGAGCGTGCGCCCACGCTTTCTTCCATATGAGATACACGATGTAAAGCATGACCGCGTAGAGCACCATATGGAATGTCGTGTAGCTGTAGCCGTGGGGCAATCCACTGAGCGTGAAGAGCTGCGCGCAGTCTTGAAAATACGGCCAGCATGTACCACCACCGGTCTGCGCAGCTTCAAGAGTGGTCGAAGCACTACTGATGAACCGGTGAAAAGTCAGGAAGAAGAAAAACAGCATCGCTCCCAAGAACCACTGCAATGTCTGCGACTGCCCCACCTCCTCGATCGAGAAGAATGTTCGATACCAGTGACTAATTCGTGCGGGGAGCATAGTTGTGTTTGTATGTATTTACGTCGAGACCTGCTAAGTGCTTCGTGCAAGTATTATAGAGTGCACGGGCTGTTCTTGCTCGGGTTTGAGATCGAGGAGCTCCGTAGCGAGATCGTCGTTGAATCCGGCCATGGGTCGCGCTTCAAGTCCGAGTGCTGAAGCTAGCAGGAGTACATTTTCTGACATATGTCCGGTCTCCAAGAGCGCATGCAAGTACGTGAGGTCGCCATATTTTATCGATGAGCGCGCCCACACACTCGTAAAGAGGAGGATCAGCGTAGGGGGGAGGTAACGATTATTGTCTATGAGCTGGTCCACTTCAAAAGCATTCGGGAGATCCCACAGCCGCTCCAGCGCATGAGCTGTTGGATGATAGTGATACACCCCGCTTCGGGCACCGCTGATCTCTGTCGCGATAAGGTACGTCTCAATCGGATAGAGTTGCCCACCGGAGGGGTAGTTCCTCGTGTTTTGTTTGCTTCGTTTCCGGAGTCCATGTCCCAACACTGCGCTTATATCCTCCAACGACAATGGAAGACCCTGGTGCTTCTCGATCGTTGACTGACGTGCAGAGAGAGCATCTGTGAGCGACATCGGAATGGTGGCCGGTTCCGGGAGTGCGATGCGCTCCATGCGCGGGTACTCTTTGTGCGTTCCTTGGAGGGGCGTGTCGTTTCGTTGCGTCGCACCTCGGCGTGTGAGACGTGTGATGCGTAGTTCGGTGTGCAGGCGGGAGAGGAATGACATATTGTTACGAAAAGGGGTGAGGGCGCTCACTAAATGGTTGAGCGAGTGCTCGGTAGCCGAATTTCTCAGGAATCGTTCGCCATCGTGTGCCGCCAAATGCGCGCTCTTCTTCATGCAAATATGTCGGCTGAAGCTCCGGCATCGCTACCATTTCTATGTGCAGGTTCGTAGGGTTTGTCTTCGAGATCCCGAGGGATACAGATACGCATTCGAGCCGCTCTTCCTGACACCACGCGACGAGGCGTGCAAGATGTCCGCTCTCGGAATCGCGCTCCCACGCCCGTTGCTCGGGTACCTCAACGGTTCCGCGGATCATAAACTCCAGATTCTCGGGATGCTCACCCCAGTAGAGCAGACGGTCCCGGTGTCCGATTTCAATGACCGGCATCTCCGGCCTCCACGCCAAGTCTTTGATGAAATTCATTCGGTATCCTCCGCGCGCGCGAAGTGCCTCGGTAAGCGCCTTGAGGACAGCGCGCGTAAGCGATCGATGTGCATTGAGTCCTATCGCAAATCGGGGTGCGACAGCACTCTCATCTTCCAGTACTACACAGATTGCATGAGTAGGCGCATCGGTGAGGAGCCGAACGACATGAGCCTTAAGCCGGTATCGCGCACACTGCGTGAACGCGCGTTCGAGCAGCGGATCAGTCTTTTTGAGGTATTCGATATCTATACGCGGCAAGGAAAGCTGATTGAGCCACATGATCATATATGCCTCTCGCTCGATTACTTCGAGCGCACCGGCGAGGCGCGCGCCGGATTGCGTCGGCCATGTCGCGAGTCCCGTGGTGTGCAATTGGCGTATTACTGGCTCAGGCTCGATGCCCGCATCCATCGTCCGTAGCGGACTTACAATCTGCGCCGGAATGTAGCAGCGCTTATTGGAGACGAGAGAATGCGCTTGAATCCATTCGTATTGCGCGTCTGCTTTCAACGTGCGCTTTGCCGAGAGAGAACGCTGTTCGTCCGAGAAACCTACCCATTCTCGTACACCGATAACGGGACCCTTTTTTTCAATCTGCGCTTCGCTTGCCCGCACTAGACCGACGAAATAATCCGATTGCGTGAGCCAAATATACCGCTCAAGTCCTTCGGCGAGCGTTGCCAAGAGCGCCTTCTCGCTGCTCTCAAACGAGGCACCTGAGACTGGCTGACCATTCGGTGTGTCGCAAAGGGCCGACCACCAGTAAAAAGTCGGCTCATCGGAGAGCGTGACATCTACCGGCGCAAAGCCCCGTATGATCTTCTTCTCGCGCAACTTTTCGCCGATCCTCACGGCATCTACGAGCCGGAAATCCCCGAAGGGGAATCGGCGCGCATCATAGCCGATTGAGACACCGAGCTTTCTGCGCAGTAAATCGATCACTGCACCGAATGCGCGTTGTCGCGCGCCACTCTCTCCGCCTGGGAGACGTGCAAAGTCGATCAGATCTACGAGCATAAACCCATCATAGCAAAGGAGCCCACCACTTGAGATTTCTCGCAGCTTATCCCCATACCATGAGGTTTCCACGCAGAGGTGGGGCATAATAAACCGTAATGATGGTCGTGATCGAAACTACCTATTCGAGAATCTCGCGTATTGCCCGTGCATGCACCACCGTGGCGATGCTAGCACTCGGATTCATTATTCTTTTCTTCGGGTCGTCCGCAAAATTTCCGCGCCTGAATCAGGCACTCGGGGAGGGAGGCGTCGCTCATGCCGAGACCCCGGTATATTATGGGGATAGCTGCGGCGCCAGCGGTGCCGCGGATTGTGG
This sequence comes from uncultured Candidatus Saccharibacteria bacterium, assembly GCA_964349145.1. Lineage (GTDB taxonomy): Bacteria > Patescibacteriota > Minisyncoccia > Phycocordibacterales > UBA2100 > UBA10103. Next base: position 2,966 of record CAYGFN010000026.1, on the reverse strand, counting down.
GTGCGGAGACTCAGGATCGTACTAAATTTTACTACCGTGCAAACGAATACATCGAGGATAGTCATTATTGCGGGCATCGTGCTGCTTTTGAGTGCGGGCGGCGCGTATTTTTTGTGGACGTTGAAGCCGAGCGCCTCTCGGGTAATATCCGATCCTGGACCATATCAAGAACTGATGAGCTCAAACGAACAGTACGCACGGGCTCAGCAGCATATGGCATCGGGAGAGTACGCGACCGCGCTGCAGGAATTTAATACCGCACTGGTGCTCGCACGAGGTGCACGGCAGGCAGCGCAGATACGGTTTAATATAGCGCACGCAACGTCGCTCACGGGCGATCCCATAAAAGCTATCGAGCTGTATAAGCAAATCGTCGAGGACGAAGATAATTCGCCGATCTTACGCGCATATGCAATCCAATATATGGGAAGACAGTATTATGGTTCGCGAAGCGAAGCAATTTCGGACGCCATTTTTACGGGAGATACGTTTGCTCCGATGCGCGTCGCGGGCAACGACATTGCCAGTTACCGAAATCTGTTTGAATACGGTTCGGATATTTACCCCCTCGCACTCGCCGAGCTCTATATTGCAAGCGGGTACGTGTCCGAGCTCAGTCTAATTCCTACAGAGGCGTCGGAGGTCGCACGCGACCATATCCTCAAGGTCATTAAGGTAAGGCTCGCGCGTGCGGATCAGGAGATGGAGCGCATGACGCAAAGCACGAGCAATGAAGTGGTGCTGCTCCCTGAAACGCTTTTCCAAAAGGCCACCGTTCTCGATAAATTGCGGACGGTTGATCCCGCAGTTACGAAGCAAGAGGTTGAAAATGCCTACGTGAAGGCGCTTAATTCGTACGCCACTATTGCGAGTAATAAAGGAGAAGATTTCTATGCGCGGCTCTATTACGCGGCCTTCCTCGCAGAGGCGTACTCGACAACGCGGATTTCAGACATCATAGCGGCTCTCGTACCTGTATATGACGCATTGAACAGCACAAATCCTTATCGTGCACAATATTTACAGAACAATCGTAATCCGGCAGCGGCGCACCATGCGAAACTCGTGCTCCTCGCAAAGACCATCCCTCAATTTAAGGACCTGCTAATTTCTCTAGGGTGGCATTAAGACGATTTTTCATCAGAGTAGTGCGCTTCGAAAGCCCGCCCTCTACCTGTATGCATGTGTCGTCGGCATATGTATTGCCGCAGGAGCTCTTTATTTTCACAATGAGCGAGCGGCGAAGCTTCAGTATGCGGCGACAGACGCCGATACATCGCTCATCGTACGTGCAGTCGGAGATTCCGATCATGTGATAGGAAGGCGAAATGCACCGATCCAGCTCATCGTCTATTCCGACTTGTCATGCCCGTATTGCAATAACTTCTTTGCACGTACGCTCCCGATGCTGCAAGCAAAATACGGCGATCACATTGTCATTGCATACAGGCACCTGCCGCTCGAGGCGATCCATCCTCGGGCACTGCGGGAGGCAGAAGCATCCGAATGCTCGGCTATTCTGGGCGGAGAAGAAGCGTTCTGGAAATTTGAGCGTGCCGTGTACGACAACCCGGATTTTGAGCGCGGACTGGATGATGCGGCACTTACAAATATTGCGAAGATGATTGGACTCGCTGTATCTCGATTCGATCAGTGTCTCGCGAGTGGTGAAGCGCTGTCTAGGATACGTAACGACATGACAGAGGCGGCCGTCGCCGGGCTCAATTACACACCGAGTACTGTCCTGAAGTCAGCACACCGGGCGACGATCGTGAAGGGGAGCGCGTATCCGCGTTTTACCTCGGCGATCGACTACCTAATGCGCGTCGAGAAAGAAATTTCCGAACGCTAGAGTGCGCAACGTGATACTATGGCGAAAATGAAGCACCTGTGGAGAACTTACAAAAGCATGCTGGTCGCGGCGGCGATTGCCGTGCTCGCTACTGCCGGAGTGATTTACCTCACCCCGCTCAGGCACATAACATTTCTCTCGCCGACAATGAACTCGATGAGTCCACAGGAATTTTATGCTGAATTCTCAGCGAATCCGGACAAGTACATGCTCGTCGATGTGCGTTCTGCATCGATTTACGAATCAGCGCACGCGAAGAATGCTCGATCGATCCCGATCGAAAATTTCTATGATGATCACTATCATCTCCCTCGTAGCGGCAAGCAGATTGCTCTCATTTGTACGACCGGGCGTCTTGCCGCGATCGCGTACGGGTATCTGGAGAATTGGGGCTTCAGAAATCTCATTCACATTCAGGGCGGTATGGTGGCGTGGACGGCCGCGGGGTTGCCGGTTGAAGGCAGCAACGTTCTCACTCCCAGCTTGGTTGACGATCATCAATAAATTCCGGAATAGCTGAACGTTGCGCGAGGATATCACCACACTCTGCTGTGGTTTACACCTGTATAATTCTCATTACGTATGTACCGGATGTCCTCTCAGGCACTCGTGAAATTATGCTCCTCGCTCCTCTGCTTTGTCGGCCTTCTTTGGATACTTACTTCTCTGCCGTTTGATAATGCTGCTGCTCTTGTGTATTACCGAGAGCGGATCCTTCTTACGATGCATCCTTCCGCTGAGCGTGCCTACGAATATGGTGCTCACTACTTCGATTCGGCTCAGCCCGCTTTTCACGATATCGATCGCGCGGAATATTTTTTTCGCAAGACTGTTGAAGCAAATCCGACCTATCCGTACGCGCATCATCAGCTGGCACGTATACATTTCTTGCAGGGCGACTTTAGCGGTGCGCTTACAGAAATTGACCGAGAGATCGCGATACAGGCCGGCAGAAATCCAGGAGCTTATTATGTGCGCGGTCTTATCAAAGGGTTTGCCGGATCGTATGTGTCGGCGGCTGAAGATTTCAGGCACTTTCTCACTCTCAAACCGGATAGTTGGGCGGGCGCCAATGACCATGCGTGGGTCCTGATGAAATCCGGTAGCTACCGCG
>CAYGFN010000025.1:0-9908 GCA_964349145.1 uncultured Candidatus Saccharibacteria bacterium | reverse complement strand
GTGACGTCGTCTATCAGGAAGACATGTGAATCCTTCACGAGCGCCGGGTCGGGGACCGCGAATGCTCCCGCTACATTCGAGAGTCGCTCCGACCGATGGAGTCGCGTCTGCTGCTTCGTCTCACGTGAGCGTACAAGCGCATGCGGCACGAGCGTCGCAGAAGCACCCGATTTAAAATCATCAGGAAGCGCATCGAGCACAATCGATATTTGGTTGAAGCCGCGCTCGCGAGCGCGAGACGCATGCAAGGGGACAGGGATGAGCAGGATACTTTTTTGAGAGAAGATTTTGTGCGAAGAGATTTCTTCAAGCAGGTATTCCGCGAGCAAAGTTGCTGCAATCGAAGCGGCATGTTGTGAACGGTCGTACTTGAGTGCGCGGATGAGGTCCTGCACGGACTGTTCGCGATAATCCATCAGCGTTACGATTGTGGTCCCGAGCAGCTCGTGCGTCGTCGGTGCGAGCAAGAAATCCTCAGGTTTGCGCGCCTTGGTGCGCGCGGAGCGCGCCCGCAGGGGGAGGATTGCGTCGAGGAGCGCATGCATACCGCGCGCGATTGTCCGAAAGACCGCGTTCATACGACTCAATTATATGCATGCTAGACCCCGGTGAGATAAAAACACATCGCTCACGTGGTTCATTGGATTTAATATCTCACGGGGTATACTGGCGCGATGACAGAGCTTGCGCAGAAGAAGTGTGTTGCTTGTGAGGGCGGTACGGCTCCACTCAATCGCGCAGAGGCTGAAATCCTCCTCAAGCAGCTCAAGGAGTGGCGCCTGAGTGGAGATAGCCGCTGGATTTCAAAAGAATTCAAATTTCAGGATTTTGCCGGTGCAATGGCGTTTACAAACGCGGTCGCTGAGATTGCCGAGAGCGAAGGCCATCATCCGGACCTGCAAATATCGTGGGGCAAGGTCGTCATCGAGCTCACCACACACGCTATCAAAGGTTTGTCTGAAAATGATTTCATTCTCGCGGCGAAGATAGACCTCATTCAGTAACAAGAATGGTATAATTGTGCTCAATGGACTTCTCGTCATTGGGTAATGTGTTGAAGCGCTTCCAGGGAATGGGAGGCAAAGAGACGAGTGTGCTCGGTATCGACATCGGTTCTTCGAGCGCAAAGATTGTGCAGCTTCGCGCTTCGCGCGGCGTCGCTATTCTCGAGACGTACGGCGAAATCGCACTTGGCCCCTACGCGCAGCAGCCGATCGGTAAGACCGTGAAGCTCACACCGGAGAAGCAAGCGGAAGCACTTGCGGACCTTATGCGCGAAGCCAATGTCACGGCACGCTCCGGTGGCGTCTCGATTCCATTTTCTGCGAGTCTTGTCTCGGTGCTCGATTTGCCCGCAGCGGACAACGAGGCACTCAAGCGAATCGTGCCCATGGAGGCGCGCAAATATATTCCCGTGCCGGTCTCGGAAGTGTCGCTCGATTGGTTTGTTATTCCGCGGGAAGAGGGGACAGATTCCGCATTTGATCAGCTGCAGGAGAAATCGCCCATACGCGATAAGGGGCAAGAGGTGCTGCTCGTCGCCATCCAAAATGTGACACTGAAGGCATACCAGGCGGTCATGACAGCTCTCGGTGTGACAGCTCACTTCTACGAAATGGAAATCTTCAGCACGATGCGCTCCTGTCTTTCGCACGGGCTTGCACCGGCCTGCATCGTCGATTTGGGTGCTTCTACCACCAAGATGTATGTGGTGGAGCGCGGCGTGGTACGCATGACGCACCTCTTGAGCGTCGGTGGTCAGCAAATGACCGAGACGCTCGCGCGCGAGCAGAGCTGGGAATTTGAAAAAGCAGAGCGCGAAAAGCGCGAGCACGGGCTCATCGCAACGGAGGCGTACAGCGCAGAAGAGAACGCGCGCACGCGCGAGGCATTGTTATCAACACTCACCAGAGTGTGTGGTGAAGTGAATCGGGTACTATTGAGCTACGGGCAGCGATACAACAAGAATGTGTCGATGGTAATTTTGACCGGAGGCGGGTCGTCGCTCCCTGGCATCGCAGAGGCAGCAAAAGGGTTGTTGAATTCGGAAGTGGTAATTGCAGATCCGTTTGCGAAAACCGATGCGCCCGCATTTTTAGGCAAAGTGCTCGCGGGGATAGGACCGACGTTTGCGGTAGGGGTAGGTCTCGCTCTGAGAAAATTGAAGCACCAATAACATTTTATGGAGAGCGGCATACAATCATCATTTATTCCGAAAGACGCGGGAAAAGTCGCTGTTGCTCCGCGGCAGCCGGGCGGAGGGGGGCTCGGGGATCTCGTACTCCTTATCGCCATCGTACTCGTGGTGGTTTCGTGCGCGCTCGCGGGCGCGGTCTTTCTCTACGATCAATACTTGCAATCGAGTGTCGCGACGAAGCTTGCGCAGCTCGAGCGTGCGAAAGAATCTCTGGAGCCTGCGCTCATCAAGAAGCTTACCCGTCTCGATGATCGAATGCTCGCTGCAGAACACGTGCTCTCAACGCACATTGCGCCGACCGCGTTTTTCCTCGCGCTCGCGCAGGTGACACTCGTCAACGTGTCATTTAGCAGCATCGAACTCGACGCGACAGATGCCAAGAAGATTACAATCAAGATGCCGGGCGTGGCCAAAAGCGTAAATTCAATCGCTTTGCAGGCGGATTTGATGAGCAAGAACGGTTTCTTCGTGAGCCCGATCTTTTCGGACATCTCACGGCAGTTAGACGGTGTGCACTTCGGTCTTCTTGCTGAGCTGAATCCTGCGGCGATTAATTATGCCACCTTGGTGAGGGGGGCGGTGCAGCAGCTCACGGCACAGCAACAGGGAGCACAGCAGCCGACAACGCAGCAGGCGCAGCCTACGCTCGGGCAACAAGCAGCATCGAGCAGCACCCCGACTCAGGGAGGTACGCAGTCCGCTGCGCCTAATACGTCGCCAGTCCCACAAACACTCCCGACTCCTCAAACGCTTGATTAATTTCTTATGATGCGCACCATCGTCTCACTCATAGCTCTCATCGCCGCAGCGGGCATCTTTTTCGGCTACACGAAGCCCGCCTACGACGCATCCGGTATCGTAAAAGGTAAAATCGCCGAGTATGATGCCGCGCTCGAGAAAGCGGCACTGTTGCAGAAGCGCAAACAAGAGCTCCTCGCGCGATTTACGTCGTTTAATCCTGCTGATATTGAGCGACTGCAGAAGCTCTTGCCGGATCACGTAGACAACGTCCGCCTCATTTTGGACCTCGACAATCTGGCCAGTAAGCATGGACTCTCACTTCAAAATGTCGCCGTATCTGCGCCGCAAGTGCAGAGCGCCGAACCGGCAGCTGGTTCTATCAGCTCTTCGAAGCAGCGCTACGATTCGCTCACGCTCAAATTCGCGACCGTTGCCTCGTACGATAAGTTCCTGCAGCTCATGGCGGATCTCGAATCGAGCCTGCGAATCGTTGATCTTGTGTCCCTGCGCTTCTCTCCGGCGGGCGATTCGCGGACCTCGCTCCTCTATAACTACGAAATTACCATTCGGACGTATTGGCTTAAATAAGCACTATGCATTGGATTACTCAGCACAAACTTCTCTTCGTCGGCGTCGTCGTCGTGATTGCGGGCATGGTCTGGTACGGGCTCTCTCAGAGTGCGGAGCCGGTACCGACCATCACCACTATCACGCCTGTCGGGGAGCCAGGTTCTGGAAATGCCGAGCAGGAACTCGTAGCCACACTCCTTACGCTGCGAGCTGTGCAGCTCACGGGTGCGATATTCAAAGACCCTGCCTTCATGAATTTGCGTGATTTCGGTACGACCATAATCGCCGAGCCGATCGGCAGGCCGAATCCATTTGCGCCGCTCGGCGTGAATGTCTCTGCAAGTGCAGCTTCGACAAATACGAGTACACAGCGCTAGGATATGGCGGCGGACGTCGATACGCAGGTCGAGGTGCCGGTGCGCACTCTCGGCGATACTAAAATTCCGTACGACGTACTGAAGGTAGTCCCCGAAGAATCAGCGGAGCACTATAAGCTTGCGCCTCTCGGCATAGTCGACGAGTGTCTCGAGATAGGGATGGTGGATCCCGGCGATATTGAGGCGGTTGATGCGCTCAATTTTATTACGCGCACCACGGGACTCCCGTACAAAGTTTTCAAGATTACGAAGGAAGATTTTGAGCGCGTCCTCGCGATGTATCGCGGTCTGCATGGTGAGGTGGCTCAGGCAGTGTCCGATCTTGCGAGTGAAAGGAAAGAAGCACCTGTGCCAAAGCCGGTGGGCGATACCCCGGCGCTTGATATTGAAGATGCTTCACTCGCGATAACCAAGGGCACTGACCGTAGTGCCATTCAAGAAGACGCGCCCGCGATTAAGATTGTCTCGACCATTTTGCGATACGCAATCGACGGCAAAGCGTCCGACGTGCACATTGAGCCGATGCCTTCCGGCGTGCGCGTTCGCTACCGCGTCGACGGTGAACTGCACACATCGGTCGTACTGCCGCTCACTACGCATCGCGCCATCGTGGCTCGCATCAAGGTGCTTGCTTCGATTCGCCTCGACGAGAGTCGAAAACCTCAGGATGGCCGCTTTTCTGCGACCATTGATAACAGGCAAATCGACTTCCGCGTATCGACCTTTCCGTCGTATAGCGGAGAGAAGGTGGTCCTGCGTATTCTCGATCGCGAACAGGGCTTTATTCCACTCGATCAGATTGGCCTCACGCAGCGAAATCTCGATACCATGCGTCGCGCTATTACGCGTCCGCACGGGCTCATTCTCATTTCCGGCCCGACCGGTTCCGGAAAATCCACAACGCTCTATTCGATGCTCTCTGAGCTTGATCGCGAGCACAAAAACGTGCTCTCGCTGGAGGATCCGGTCGAATATTTCATCGAAGGCATCATTCAATCGCAGGTGCACCCCGAAATCGGGTATACCTTTGCCTCTGGCCTCCGCACGACACTGCGTCAGGACCCGGATGTCATCATGGTGGGTGAAATCCGCGATGGTGAAACCGCGAAGCTTGCGATTCAGGCCGCACTCACCGGCCACCTCGTACTCTCGACTATTCACACCAACGATGCCATCGGCACGATTCCGCGCCTCATCGACATGGGAGTGGAGCCGTATCTCATCCCGCCGGTCTTGATTTGTTCTATCGCTCAACGTCTCGTGCGTACGTTTTGCCCGGGCGCCGAGAAAGAAGTCGAGCTCTCCGCAAGTGTGCAGGAAGAAATTCGTACCAATCTTGCCACTTTGCCCGAGCAGTATCGTTTTCCCGTCCCGAATCACGCATTCGAGGCGGTGAAAACGCCGACGTGTCCGACCGGTATGCGTGGTCGTATGGCGGTCTTCGAGGTACTTGAAATGAATCAGGAAATCGAGCGCATCGTCCTCACCAGTCCCGTGGAGTCGAAACTCTGGGCGAAGGCGCGTACCCAGGGCATGCTCACGATGCGTGAGGATGCTATCATCAAGGCGCTCGATAAAAAGGTGCCATTTTCGGAAATCAATTCGCTCCGACCTATCAATCTTTCCGAAGAAGACAAGCCCGAAACAGTACCCGTGGCACCACCTGCTGAGACTGTATGATTCACACACCACCAACCATATTGCTCGTCGACGACGACAAATTTCTTCTCGACATGTACGGCATGAAGTTTACAAAGGGAGGATACAATGCGCACACGTCTCTTTCGGTAAAAGAGGCACTCGATGTTCTCCGCGGCGGCTTTGACGCCGACGTCATTGTCTTTGATCTCACGATGCCCGGGCAAGACGGGTACGCGTTTCTTCAGAGTATGCGCGAAGAGCACCTCGGCGACAATGCTAAAAAGATAGTGCTGTCGAATCAGGCGACCGATGCAGAAAAAGCCAAGGCCATCGAGCTCGGAGCCCACGATTTTTTTGTGAAGGCGACTATGATTCCATCAGAAGTCGTTGCTAAAGTGAGCGGAATGATCAACGTGCCCGTGCTTACGTAGACACTTACACACATTGCTCGCGCTCGTCGGGCGGGTGCACGGTATAATGAGTGGGCCACAAGTGCATAATCATGGATTATCTAGCCCAGCTGCGGAAATATATAAATGTCGTCGTGCACGAGGGCGCGTCAGACTTGCATCTTTCGACGGGCGCACACCCCACCATCCGTGTATCCGGACAACTTACGCCGATGTTGAAGGAGGAGGTTTTGAAGCGACAGGATACGGAAGGCTATGTGCACGCGCTCCTCTCACCGGAAAAAGAAGCGCGGTTTAAGGCCACACAGGAAATCGATTTTGCCTATGAGTCTGAAGACGGACATCGTTTCCGAGGCAATGCCTACTTCGAACGAGGTTCGATTTCGATTGCGTTGCGCATGATTCCCAAGGTCATCAGGACGGTTCAGGAGTTGAATCTGCCGGAGACGCTTATCACCTTTGCTCGTCGCAGCCAAGGATTCTTCCTTGTGGTGGGTCCGGTGGGGCAGGGGAAGACGACGACGCTCGCGGCCCTCATCGAACTTATCAATACGGAGCGAATGGAGCACATCGTGACCATCGAGGATCCGATTGAGTACCTCTTTGAGCCCAAGCAATCACTCATCGATCAGCGAGAAGTGAAGATAGACACCAAGGATTTCCAGACGGCACTTACCAGTGCGTTTCGTCAGGACATCGATGTTTTGCTGGTCGGCGAAATGCGTGAACACGAGACGATGTCCGCGGCTGTGACGGCCGCTGAGACAGGTCACTTGGTGTTTTCTACGATGCACACGAATGATGCGGCGCAGACCGTCGAGCGCATCATAGACACCTTCCCCGGTGATCAGCAGGATCAAATTCGATTGCAGCTTGCGGCATCGCTTGCGGGCATCTTCAGCCAACGTCTCGTGCCTAGGATTTCCGGAGGTCTCATCCCGGCGTGCGAGCTCCTCATTAATACGAAAGCGGTATCAAATCTTATTCGTGAGAAGCGCACACACGAGCTGAACACCGTCATCGAGACGGGCTCATCCGAGGGTATGATTGATATGAACCGCTCGCTCGCAGAGCTCGTCGGTCGCGGTGAGATCACGCAGGAGACGGCCTACGCGAATAGTTTGAATCCGAATATTCTTGACAGACTCCTCTAATATTCACTATGGCCGTATACACGTATTCTGCGATTGATCAGGAAGGCAATAAGCGAGATGGCTCGATTGATGCGATTAGCATGGATGTCGCAATCGCCGCTCTGCAGCGTCGTGGTCTCGTCATCTCTCAAATCGATGAGCCGGAAGAAAGGCGTCGGGGCCTCTCGATGCAGATTAAGATTTTCAGCGGCGTAAAGAATTCCGATGTCGTGATGCTCTCACGGCAAATCACGACACTTTTTGAAGCGCAGGTCTCTGCCCTCAGAGCGTTTCGTCTTTTGGCCGCGGAAGCGCGAACTCCCGTTCTTGCGGACAAGCTCACGGAAGTCGCGAATGACATTCAGAGCGGGTCGCCGATTTCTGCTGCGCTCGGGAAGCAACCCGACATGTTTTCGAAATTTTACGTCAACATGGTGAAGGCTGGCGAGGAATCCGGCAAGCTCGATGAGACATTTGCGTACCTTGCCGATTATCTCGACAGAAATTATGAGATTACACAGAAGGCGCGAAATGCGCTCATCTATCCCGCATTCATTTTCTCCACGTTCCTCATCGTGATGGGTCTCATGCTGACCTTCATCATTCCGAATATCGCGGTGATGCTCGATGATATCGGGCAGGAAGTGCCGATATACACCAAGGTAGTTATCGGACTCTCCGATTTCTTGCGCCGATATATCCTCCTCATTCTTATCGCCCTTGTCGGCGCGGGTGTGTTTCTCGTTCGTTACGGTAAGACGGGCCCGGGGCGCGCGATGCTCTCTCGTGCGCGCCTCGAACTTCCGGTACTCGGCGGTATCTATGAAAAAATCTTTTTGTCGCGCATTTCGGACAACCTGTCCACGATGTTGAAGAGTGGCATTCAGGTGCTTCGTGGTCTTGAGATTACAGCGGATGTCGTCGAGGATGCCACGTACGAACGCATCTTGAAGATGGCTGCAGAAGATGTGAAGGCGGGACTCCCTGTCTCTGAAGCGCTTCGCAAGTTTCCGGAGATGCCCGGTATTGTCGTTGCTATGATGAAAATAGGTGAGGAGACCGGCAATATGGGCACAATTCTTGAGACCATGGCGCGCTTCTATCGGCGAGAGGTCAACAACGCCGTTGACACGATGGTGGATCTTATTGAGCCGGTCATGATCGTCGCGCTTGCCGTTGGTGTGGCTGTCCTGCTCGCATCCGTCTTGATTCCGATTTACAACATCACCTCCGGTTTCTAAGTGTCGGTATTGATAGACGTCTTATCAGCTCGGCATCCCAGCACATGCAACCACGTACAAGAGGATTTACTCTCATCGAGCTGCTCGTCGTTATCGCCATTATCGGCGTACTCTCCTCAGTGGTGCTTACATCACTGAGCGCTGCGAAATCTAAAGGTCGCGATGCCGCGCGCCTCATTGATATGAAAATCCTGCAGCTCGCCCTCTCTATGCATTACGATGCGACCGGCGCTTTCCCGGCGACCACGTCCGTCGCGGTGCTCGTCACGCCCGGATATGTCCCGCAAATTCCGACGGACCCTTTGAATGGTGCGAGGTACTCCTACGTCCCGTATGCGGCAGCAGGCGCGCCCACTATCTGCAGCGATTATCACCTCGGCACTTCGCTTGAGACGACTAATCATGGGGAGCTTAGTAACGACAGAGACGTCTCGGCCACCCCGTCGGGTATGGTTGTTTGCACGGGAGGACCGAGTGATTTCAGCGGGGCAGACAGCGCAAAGTGTGCGGCGACAGACGCTGGTGCTGCCTGCTTTGATATTCGCTCATAAGCCTCGGGAGTGTCACGCGGTATAATCACGGCATGCTGATTGCAGCGGTATACGGACTCTTCGGCTGCATCATTGGGAGCTTCCTCAATGTGGTCGTCATGCGACGGGGGATACGCTCGGTCGCCGGGCGAAGCGGGTGCCTCTCGTGTGGTTCTCAATTACACGTGCGCGACCTTATTCCTATCCTCTCCTGGGTAGCGCTTGGAGGCCGTTGTCGCAGTTGCGGCAGCGGCATATCGGTACACTACCCCCTTGTGGAGGGGGCGACCGCATTCACGTTTGCGTGCATCGGTGGCGCTATGCTCGCGCCGCTTGAAAGTGTGTTGGCGTGCATCGTTGCCGCACTCTTTATAGCGATAGCCGCATACGACGTGCGCCACACCATCATCCCTGACGAGTGGGCCTATAGTGCCGCAGGCGTGGCGCTTGTCTATGCTCTCACGCTGTCTTCGCAAGCGCCGCTCCTTACGCTGCTCTCGGGCCCCATTGCGGCGCTGCCGCTTTTTCTACTATGGCTCGTCTCGCGAGGACGATGGATGGGTCTCGGAGATTCGAAGCTTGCGCTCGGCATCGGCTGGCTTCTCGGCCCCGTGTACGGGATCTACGCGGTTTCGCTTTCTTTTATCATCGGTGCAGTGCTCTCGGTTGTTATTTTGCTCCCACTTCCTTACTACAGGCGTGTCATGAGGAAAGCGGGGATAGCGCGCGGATGGCGCGCCTCATCGTATACAATGAAAAGCGAGGTACCGTTTGGACCGTTTTTGATACTCGCATGTTTTTACGTATGGTTTTCGCTCCTCTATCACATCCCGCTTCCCGTCGCGCTTTTCTAAAGCCGACGCACGCGGGCTTTACACTCGTAGAACTGCTCGTCGTCGCCGCTATCATGGTGATAATCTCGGGCGTCATATTTGCAAACAATCTGTCGTACGGGGGTAAGGTGCTTTTGCAGAATCTTGCTTACGATGCGGCGCTCACGGTGCGCCAAGCGCAGGTCTATGGCATATCTGTGCAACGTTTCGCTGCCGACACCTACGCCGAAGCGTA
>CAYGFN010000024.1:5460-10216 GCA_964349145.1 uncultured Candidatus Saccharibacteria bacterium | reverse complement strand
GACATGCACGAGGAGAAAAATCGTATCGGTGCCGCGCTTGGTAATTTCCGTCAGCAAGACTTGCTTGAGAAGACACTCCGCTTTGCTCTTTCCGATGCGGTGCGCCTGCAGGACAAGACGCGTATGATTGGTGGCGTCATGGCAAATCCTGCAGGGACCGAGCTTGCATGGAAATTCGTCAAAGCCAACTGGACGTTTTTCCAGACAAAATTCAGCGGAAGCCGCGAGCTTGCCCACCTCATCGAACCCCTGCGTGTCTCGACGAATATTTTGCATGCGAAGGAGCTCGTGGCATTCCTCAAGAAGCATCCCGCAGCAGGCACGGAGCGCTCGGTGCAGCAGGTCGTGGAGCACATTCACGCCAATGCGCTGTGGCTGAAGCGCAATCGCGCCTCGCTTGCTACCTACCTCAAAAAGCAATAGAGCCGGGCAAATTCCCGGCTCTCAAACGAACGTGGTCGACTTCACGGGTGGTAGCTGAGCTTGAAGCCCGAGCGAAAGCGCGACCACGCCCAGCTTTCGCTCACGATGCCCTTCCCGCTTCCCTCGAGCGATTCCAGTGCAGCCACAAGATTGCGGAATGTGTGCTTGCTCATCCAGCCCCGCTGCTGCACATGGGCTGGCCAATCGCCCTCGACAAACGAGAGGCGTTCGAGCGCGAGGTGTACGGTGATGACCGGCCCGCGCGGCCCGTAGTCCACGTATATTTCGCGAACAGCGCGAGACGAGAGAAAGCTCTTCAGCTCCTCTCGAGCTGCCCGCATGCCGCTCCGCGACGCCCAGCGCCAGATGCCGAGCGCGAGTACGACGAGTGCGAGGACGACGATATACCTGTTCATGTCCCTCTCCCGATGAGGTGCGCAGCCTCAGTTATCCTACGGAGAAGTTGCAGAGTCAAGCGCCAAATGGCGTGTAGCAAACTTTCTTGGCTTGAAACTCCTTGCGCCTGTCACCGATATCGATGGGATACTCGCCGGTAAAAAATGATGTACTGAACGTGCTGTGAGGAAGCCCCGTCGCTTCAATCATGCCGTTGAATGAAAGGAAGGTGAGTGATGTGGCTCCGAGGTACTCGCGAATCTCCTCGACGGATTTGTCTGCAGCTATCAAATATTTCTGCTCGGGCGTATCGATGCCGTAAAAATCCGGAAAAATGACGGGTGGGCTAGAGACAAGAAAATGCACTTCCTTGGCGCCCGCCTCGAAGAGCATGGTGACGATTTGACGCGATGTCGTACAGCGCACGATGCTGTCGTCCAAGACTGCGACACGCTTCCCTGCGATGACGGAGCGCTGCGGCGTGAGCTTCGCTTTTACCCCCTGATCGCGAATGTGCTGCTCCGGCTGGATAAAGGTGCGGTGAATGTAGCGATTTTTGGCCAGTCCCAGCTCAAAGGGCACACCGCTTTCCTGCGAAAAGCCGATTGCGGCGGGGTTCGAGCTCTCCGGCACAGGGATGACGACGTCGACATCAATCTTCGCCTCGCGCGCAAGCTGCATACCGAATGCGCGACGCACGTCGTAGACCGATTTGCCGAGCAATTCTGAATCAGGTCGGGCGAAATACACGAATTCAAAAATGTCGAGCTTCTGATTCGGCGGAGCAAGTTGTTCACTTCGAAGCTCTGCCTTGTCTCCCGCGGAGGAGATGACCACCATCTCTCCGGGCAAGACGTCGCGTAGGTGCGTCGCACCAATCGGATGGAAGGCGCACGTCTCCGAAGCGAATACGTAGCCGCCGTTGAGCTTGCCGATGGAGAGCGGGCGAATACCGCAATGATCGCGGATGGCGATGAGCTTATCGGCCGACATGATGAGGATGGAGAAAGCGCCTGTGATAAGCGGGTACGTCTGTCGCACCGCATCTTCAAAATCTGCGCCCTCGCGCATGGCGAGGGCTATTGCTTCGACGACGAGGCGCGAATCGGAAAATTCCGCTACATCGATTCCCTTCTTCGTGAGGTGCGCTTCGAGGAGGTCCGTCATCGGCAAATTGCCATTGTGCACGAGAGCGATTGCGCCGTCATTCTCCCCCGACGAAAGTAGGAGCGACTCGTGCGCTCCTTGCTCTTCTGTATATGAGATCTTTTCGAGGTCGGCCTTGCCCTTCGCGAGCATCGGCTGCGCGTGTTTGAGCTTGGAGCCACCGGTCGTCGAATAGCGATTGTGCCCGACGGCTACGTGGCCAAGCAAATTCTTGACCGACTCTTCGTTGAAAATTTGCGAGACGAGCCCCATGCCCTTCCGCACCGTCAGTCGGTCACCGTCGCTAGTCGCGATGCCCGCGGATTCTTGACCGCGATGCTGGAGTGCGTAGAGCCCGAAAAAAGAGATGCGGGCCGCATCAAGGCCCGCGCCGTAGACACCGAAGACTGCGCATTTCTCTCCGAGTTCCCCCGTTGAAGCAGTGGCATCCCCTTCGTTTTGCCCCAGATAATACTCCGTCATACAAACCGAAAGATTATCCGAGTACCCTTCCTTTGGCTAGAGATGTCCCGCAAAACAATGCCACTGTTTTCTTGCGGGGTATCTTCCATAGATGACCGCATTGTAGCAAATGCTTTCGATAACAAAACTCTACCCCTCCGCGCCACAGCGCGGAGGGGCTTGAGGCTTTTGATTACCTCATCCGCTCGTGAGGATAAGAGAGCGGGTCATGGAGCGGGTCTTCGTCATCGAGATCGGTGATGCCGATGATTTCGATCTTTGGTGGAAAGAAATCGAAGTTGATTTCCAGCGCGTCTGGCACGTCGCGAGCATCTAAGTGCTTGCTGAATATCGTCCAAAGCGCGGCATAAAAGCGCCGCTTGCGCTTTACTTCGGACTGCTTCGTAAGCACGAAGATCTTGTCGAAGCCGTTGTAGCAGATGAGTGGCAGAAGGTCGCCGTTGACGTGGCACGTAACGCCGCCGACCTCCTTGTCGAACACCGGGGTTATGACGCTGGCATTTACCTGCGCATCGTCGAGCCGATCCTCGAGTTCGGCTGCATTGAACTTCAGTATGTTTTCGGCGGCGAGTCGCTGTTCGAAGTCCTCGCAGATGCGGCCCATGGGACCAAAATGGATCGGCCATCCGCGCTCCCGAAAGAGATTGTTTATCTGTTCGCCACCTCCGCACACAACACGGAGCGCGTACTGCGCTTGCTTACCATGCATGAAGTGAAATGCTTCCCAATTGCCGAGAAGCGATCCCGAGCACTTGATGAGTGCAGTTTGCTTAGCCATGATTTCCTCTTTTCTGCCAAAGAACTGTCCCTAAGGAACAAGCGACCTCACTTGAGGCCGCCTTGGAAAATTCGATGATTCGCAAATACTCTAAGACAACCTCAAATTAGGCTGGCGACGCGGCGATGTATTCATGAATGAATGCATAGTTCGAAAGTAGCACATACACCGATTCCGTCAAGGAAGACAGAGGGCTCGCCTTTCAGCGAGCCCTCGTGCAACTACGATTAGCGCCGGAGCACATAGCAAGCGCTCTCGGGGAGGACCTTCAGCGACGGAAGGTACGAAGCGTGTGGCGAAGTCGCCTTGAAACCACGCTCCTGCAATGCGCAGGCAAACCATGCGGTGCTCGCGAACGCGACGAGCGAGAGGTCTTCCGGCGTCCGCTCAACGAGCTCGGCGAGCATCGCTTCCATAACGACGGCCTGACGAATTTCTCGCTCGAGCCACGCGTAGGATATTTGCTGCCACGTGAGATCGTTGAGCTTGCAGCGCGCCACGTGGCCTTGAATGCGCTCGCGCGGCGGACCGATAAACGTCGCACGCGGCCAGATCACCGAGCGGTTGGCAATGTGGATACTGCGCAGCCGCGCTCCCGAGGTGGGGAAGCCGGCATCGCTGACGAGCCCGTCCCAGAGCTTCCGCGTGAGACTTTTGCTCATGCTCGCCTGCGCTGTGATGGCATCGCCGCGGCTCGTCGGTTCGAAATCCCTCCAGTTCGGATTGCGAAGCCTCTGACTCTCGTACCACGCATTCAGATGGCTCGGTTGCTTGCCCATCGTCTTCTCCCTTGAACGAACGTGTCCGCTTATAACGAACAAGGACCCCTGCGGGGCCCTTGCGAGTGCACGATTGTCTAGGAGTTAGATGATGCGCGTATTCACAAAGGCGCCGCAAGTGGCGGCTTCCGTATGCGTACGACGATGCATCAATCTCATATCTCGAATGTACCACCTCATTTCCATTGCGCAAGTCTACGATTCAGCTCTCCGACTACCGTGCGTGATGGCGAGCGCCAGCGCTCCCGCTGCAATCGCGAGATCGCGGAAAATCACTTCGAAGTTATTCATGTTGAATACCACAATGCCGACGAGCATCGCCGCGCCCGCCATCGATGGCCAGAAGATGCGTTTCCCCGAGAGTATCCAGAGAGCGATGATGACCTCGACGACGCCAAATGTGTGGAGGAGCGTCGCATCCGGCACGATGCCGCGCATAAACGGCGGGAAGTAGCCTATCCACGATTCGAGACTCGAGAGTGCGCTTATCGGCGGGTAGAGGAAGGCAAAGGCGACACCTGCACGCAGCACCGCGTCGGCCCACCACTCTCGAGAGCGCCGCATCATACGACGACCTTCGGCGTCTCAATGTGGAGCGTAAGTAGCGTGAGGAAGAAGCTGACAACGAGTGGGCCCAAGAAAATGCCGACAGGTCCAAAAAATGCGATGCCCCCGATGACCGCAATCATCATCACGAGCGGATGCTGCTTGGTACCGCTCGCCATGAGCGAAGGGCCGAGCACGTTGTCGA
>CAYGFN010000024.1:0-5450 GCA_964349145.1 uncultured Candidatus Saccharibacteria bacterium | reverse complement strand
GGAGGCCGGTGGCGGCCGCCGGTGCACCCGTGAGGAAAAGGAAGAGCGCAGCAGGAAGCGTCACGAGCGCGGTCCCGAGCGGTGGCACGAGCGCTGCGACCATGGCGAGCAGTGTCCAGAGAATCGCATTCGGCACGCCGAATAGGAAGAGGCCGGCGCCGACGAACACACCCTGTATGAGCGCCACCAAGAGCTGGCCGCGCACGACGGAATTCACTGCGGTATTAAGCTTGCGCAGAATCGTCTCATCCTGCGTATCAGCGAGCGGCGAAAGCCGTACCAAAAAGCGGCTGAGGCGCTCGCCGTCTTTGAGCAGATAGAAGAGTGCTATGAAGAATATGAAGAGCGAGAGTACGAATCCGCTCACGCCCGTGAAGGCGACACCGAGGTGATCGATGACCCACGCGAGACCGGTGCGGAGGTACGTGTCGGCACTCGCGGTAATTTCTGCGATGCGGGTACGCGCATCGGGCACGTACTGCTCGAGCCACGGGCTTGATTGCTCGATGGCGGTATCAAGGCTCGTGCGCCACTCCCCGCTCGCGACCGACACGTAGAGCTGCTGGGATTCGCTCAGAATGCGCGAGCCGAAAAAGATGAGCGGAATCAAGATGAGTACCAAGAATATGATGACGGTCGAGAGCGCGGCAAATCCGTGCCACCCGTGCATGCGATGCAGGATGCGTGCGTAGATGGGGTGCAATACCACCGCGAATACCGCGCCGAGTGCGAGGGGCGCGATGAATGGCTGCGCAATCTTAAATACGAGCACACCTGCCGCCACGAGGAGTGCGATGAGGAAGTATTGCTGCATGGTGCGTTCGGTCATAGATGAAATAGTAACGCCCGTGCGGCGTTCTCACAAATCGAATCCCCCGGCGCGGCTGCGTCGGGGGCGATTGTGCGGACACTACCTGAGCTTGATCTCCAGACTTGGCAGGCTGGTATCCGCTCGATACCAGCCGCCGAGGATGATGGCCTCGCGACCGCGCCACACGATGAGCCACGCGACGTTGTCGCCGGCCTGGATCTCGAGCGTGACGTTCGAGCAGGTGGCTTCGATGTCTTGCGCGAGCTCGAACATGCTGCGTGGCATGATGCCCGCGTAGTAGTCGTAGGTCGGATCCACGCTCAACTCGAGATACCGCTCGACGGTGAGCACTTGGAAGGGCGACGGACCGATAAACCAGCCCTTGAACGCCAGCCACTGCGGACTGACTGTGACATTCGGCGCATATCCGTCCTGTGTCTGTCGCATGATATGCCGCGCGTGCACCTGATCCGGCACGCGAAACGAAGCCATCTTGAGGAGCGAAGTGAGGCTCGCATCTTCGAGCCTACGCTCCCCGATAGTCCATGCAGTCATGGCGTTCTCCCTCTAGGTAGTAGCTTCTATCATCATTCCTCACATCCCGGGCCCTGTCTAGCGCTTCCTTGACAGGCTAAATGGGGTGTGATATTCTTCCTATATCAAACCGGGGCCTGATCCAGAGAAGTGAGGATCGAGCTTCAACTCCCAGTCTCCTGTCTTGATGCATTACAAAGTCTATATTTTCTCATTGCCATGCAAGAAGGAACTATCGCCCGTCTTACCGATAAGGGTTTCGGGTTCATCAAAGTCGAGGGTCAGGAAAGAGATCTCTTTTTCCACTCCAACGAGCTTTTGAACGTCAAGTTCGAAGAGCTTCGCGATGGTGACAAGCTCAGCTTTGAAATCGCTGAAGGTCCGAAAGGTCCGAACGCGATCAAGGTCAGCCGCGTCTCATAAACCTCTCGACAGGTTTGAACAAAAAGCGCCCCTCGGGGCGCTTTTTGTATTGAGCATGAGTTCGCTGAGTTGAAATTGTGTCACGCAATGCCGAGGTAACCGAGAGATTATTTCTCGCGCCAAGTCCAGTGCTTACCGCTCCTGAAACACTTGTATAAATTCCTTATAGAAAAAAGAGAAGACGAATATTACAACGTTAAGAAATATCTTGGTCTCAGCTGTGAACTCGGGGTATACAGTCACCATGAGCATAATAATAAGACCGACAACCACAACCGGGTAATCCACTCTTTCTTTTAGATACTTCAGTACGTATACATTCCAATCAATCCTTACGATATTGCTCTGGCCACATTTGTTGCAGACCAACGCAATATTTCGAATTTATTCATGAAATATGCCGGTCGCCAGCGTCTGGTCGCAGTTTCCACATTCAAAATCATATCCGTGGATATCCGAGCCGTTCATTATGATAAATCCATTTTGGACCTTTAGGGTCGCATAGGTTGAGGTATCGTCCGGAGCTTTAGACAATTTAATTATCTTTTTCATATCGCGGCGTCGCAAGCTTACTTAACACTATCGATCTCTTTCATAATTCGATCGGTCTCGGAGAGCGCGACGATAATCATTTGATAGTGCTCGATGTCCTCATTCGTAAGCGCACGACCTTTGCGGTCTTTGAGCCATTTCTGCGCAGGCTGGTACCCGCCGATATAAAAGTTCCACGCGGTGTCCTGCACGCCGCCGAAGTATTGCGTGGCGTTGATGTACACCTTGTCGCCCGTACGGGCGATCTTCTCGACCGCATCCGAACCCTGGATGTCGTAAGACGTAATGTATTTCCGTATCTTCAACGATTCGAGCAAATGCAGCTCTCGCAACTCTTTACCAAGAGCGGCTAACGCCGCGAATTGTTTCTTGCCCTTCGGGTACGGTACGCGCGGGAAATCTATCTTGAGAAATTCCTTGTACTTCTCTCGATAGCTCGGCATGTACAAAACCGCATAGATGTAATCAAAAACATCCTGCAGTGTCGTCTTGCCCACGATCTTTTCTATCTCCCCAACAATTTCTTTTTTGAGATTCGGTACTTTCGTCCCGTCGTCCGCATAAAGATAAAGGGGGAAATGATAGGAGGCGGTAGTGCTTTCTGATGTCTTCATTTCAGACAGCAAGTTGGTGACAAAAAATTGGTTTACTTGATCTGATTTGGACTGTCTCCCCGAAAGGAGCGCAAGATTGGTTTCAAACATATTCTTCATTAGAGACTTTCTAGAATCACCTCTCGGAATTATCTCGGCTACTCTATCAAGAGGATAATATGTATATCTGACGTCGAAGGGTCTGTATAAAACTGGCTGGATGTTTTTCGTGTCCCCATCCACAAAAAGACTCTTTTTCTGTTCTAGCTTCCAGTCAGCCGTATCATTGAAGTCATACTTTGCATAAAGAGTAGCATCATCAAGAGTGTTCATGTCTTGAAGAAGCAGCGCGACGCTTTGCTTTTGCAAATGTTTCCTTATCAAGAGATTGTCTTTTCGAAATTTAATGCCACTGCCAAAGTCAATGAATAGCTCGTCCAGCTTGAACCCGCCACCGTATTCTTTTTTCGACTCGAAATCTTTTGGTACAAAAAAGTAATACGGCTCGGAACACTCAAGTTTTTTCCACTTAACGCTTTTGATGTCGTTGTTGTCCAAAAAACGGAACTTATTATCTCTTTGGCCGTAGAGTTCCGAATGATAAACGTTGCTAAGTCCCTTCTTTGTGGCGGATCTACGTACGAACAATGAAACTGTGACGCCCTGCTGAATATCGAAAACATTTTCGTCTTTACTGCCGTCAGGTGCTTTTTCTTTCTTCTTAGAGTTTCCGTGTAGATCGAGAATGTATATATCCTCAAACGTCTCAAGGAGATGCTTCCGCATCTGGCGGTATGTAATGCCGTCGATGAAAGAATTGTTGGTTATCATTGCAATGATGCCACTCCCACTCTTTTCGATGAAATGCTCGGCAAGACGAATGAATTTTACATAATCATCCGACAAGGCATTTTGATTTTGCTCGTCCAGTCCTTTCCGATAGACGTCGGTCAAATTTTGAATCCACTCACCCTTGTTTGATGAACTTATACTGTATGGCGGATTGCCGAGTACGACCATTATTGGTGTCTCGTTCTTAATGACCGCCGCCTGCTTCGCTTCCTCGGCGATGCTCTGCGCAAAGCCGAGCGAGAACATATCGGTTTGCGGCCCCGCCTGTTCAAGCGAGTTGGTGAGATAGATGCCGAGCCGTTTGTTAAATATCGTGAAGCCGGTCTGCTTGAATGCGATGCTCAATTTCAAGTGTGCGATCGTGTATGCGGCCATCATGAGCTCGAAGCCGTGGATACGCGGGAGCAAATCGTGGTGGACATAGGCCGGCCAGCGACCTTTCTGTCCTTGTTCAAGAAGCCGCTCATAGATAAGGCGTATGACCGCGCTTATGAATGTGCCTGTGCCAACAGCCGGATCGAGCACTTGGACTTTGTGCCTCCCGTCTGGCAACTTAGCAGTATCTGCGAGTCCGTCCGCGAGTCCGAAATCTGTTTTTAGTACGTGGTCAACGGCGCGAACGATAAATCGCACGACCGGAAGCGGCGTGTAGTACGCGCCCATTTTCTTGCGTAGCTCGGCATCGTATTCTTTCAAGAAATCTTCGTAGAAATGGATAACGGGGTCTTGCCCCTGAGTCGCGCCGTTCTTCTTGAAATATTCGTCCATCAGCTCGCGGACATCCGCACAGGCGAATACCGCGCACAGCTCGTCCACGATATAGCGCAGTCGCTTGTTGAAATCCGGTCCCGCAATGTGGTTGAAGAATTGTCGCAAAAATGGATTGGACTCCGGTACAAGATCGCGTGCTTCAGCGCGAGAGAAGTCGTCAAGCGACTCATCCTGGTACCTAGCCACGAAAAGGCCGTATACGAGCGTCTGCGCGTACATATCCGCAAACGATTCCGACGTGAGGTCATGTACTAGCATCTTCTTTACCGATTCAAATATGCGGAGCAGATCGGTGTCGGTATCGGCTTTATCCGCCAGGAAGCGGCGCACGTTGTCGCGAATGCGCCGCGCTTTGCCGCCCATGATCTCTGCGAGACGCTTGCCACTTGTTATCGGCTCCGGCTTTCCCGCGAGAAAATTAGTGAGCGCATCGGCAAGCTCACCAAAAACTTCAGGCCTTGCGACAATCGCACCGCTCTCGATTGCTCCGATACGAACCGACTCGCCGAAGCGTGAGCCGTTTCTAAAAAAACGGAACTCCAGGTAGTCAGTCAGGATGAGGTTCGAGTAGCCGAGGTAGCGTTCCATTTGCTCTGATTTTTCAGTCTTATCGAGATCAACACCGACATCCTTCGTCTCCGCGTAGCCGCTCGTAATGTCGCCGCGTAAGAAAACGAAGTCAGGGTTGCCGTGTTCGCTACGCGAGGGATCGTTGAGAATCTTGAGTGCAGGGTCGAGAGCGTGGACTAGGGTCTCGAACGCTGGCCGATACGCATGCTCACGAGCTTGGCCCGTTTTGAATTTCTCTTCAACGCTCGAGAGATATATTTCTATGGCCTTTTGAGACATATCTGAAATAGTCCCACAAATCTTCATTTTGAGGAAACCGGCCAAAAAGAAAGTCGGCCTCCGGC
>CAYGFN010000023.1:0-10590 GCA_964349145.1 uncultured Candidatus Saccharibacteria bacterium | reverse complement strand
GGAGATCGTGCCTACCGACGTGCCGAGCGCATCTCTGCTGCAATTCATTTGCTCACCAATCACATCGATTCTTCAGAGCCGGTCTGCGTGTCGATTCGTACGGGAGCAGTCGATTTACTCGAGCACGTGCTAGCACTGAGAGGAGAGATGAGATCGGCGCAATCCAGTCTCTTTTCTGCAGCGCAGGCGAAGATTCGTCATCTCATATCACTTGTGCGCATCCTCACCGTCTCAGGATATGTGTCAATACAGAACGCGACAACCATGGTTGAAGCGCTCGACGAGCTGGGTAATTTCATGACAGCCGCGCAGCGCTCCATGCTCTCAGAGAGCGTATCACTTTCACGTGATGACTTGCTTGACGTGAGAACGTCTGAGGTGAAGCCCGCGCGTTTCGTAAAAGACATAAAGGACAACGATGTAGGACATGAGTCAGGGACGCAATCAGTCCAATCAACGTCTGATTACAAGAGCGTGAATGACGGACATCTATCGGTCAGAATGCAGAGCATCATCGAGACCTTGCAGAGCGGCGGACTTATGGGCATCAAGGACATTTGCACGAACCTTCCGGAGTACAGCGAAAAGATGATTCAGCGAGAGCTTGCGGAGATGGTAGAGGCGGGAAAAGTGCGCAAAACAGGCCTCAAACGATGGAGTAAATACGCTGTCATCGAGGGGTAGGATCCGGAGTCTCGTTTGGGCGCTAAAATCCTGAAAATACATGCTGAAATGGAGGGCCTCCCCGCACGTCTATATGATTGACTCCGGTCTCGCACTGGAGTAGTGTGTGAGTCTAGCTTGGGCCGACAAAGTGGCTGTCATAGGCCCTTTTCCGCGCAAGTTATCCACAAAACGCTACAGTGCATAAAGCATCGGGCGGCTTGTGTCACGTATAATTGCGCTGATGCAGTAAATGCATCATACAAAGCGCAAACACGCTTCGTTGTTCTTTGACATTTGAATATTGTTTCAAACTTCGAGTGTCGCACACTCACTTTTGTTCATGAGAATAAACGCTCATGAATATTTCTGCACGGCCGCTTTGTCCCACCACGACCGCATGACTGATACGAAGCATTCCTTCCTCGCTGCTAATCCCAGACTCCGCGTCGACATTATTAAGGAGTAGGGGCTAGCATAATTATTAGTTTTCCTTTCTGTCACTTTAGACGGGAGGGGAACACAAAACGCTGACATCTTCACGTCGAATGAATTTGGATGCGGTCTGGCCCTTTCTTCGGAAAGAGCTGGATACAAAGGTCAAAATTAAAATATGAGTAAAGCATTAGCAACGAAAAACGTTGCGACTGTGCTTTTTTCTGTCGCGATGGTTGTCGGTTTCGCTTTCGCTTTCGCCGCTCCGGTGAAGGCTCAGAGCACGACTGATCTCCAGAGTCAGATCAATGCACTTCTCGCACAAATTGCTGCACTGCAGGGTACTACCGGTTCTACTGGTAGCACTTCATGCACCACGTTCACGCAGAACCTCAAACAGGGTTCTACGGGCGGCGAGGTCATGGCAGTTCAGAAATTCCTTAACAGCTCCTCGGACACTCGTGTCGCCGCTACTGGCGCCGGTTCTCCGGGCAATGAAACCTCGTACTTCGGTGGCGCCACTAAGGCAGCTATCATCAAGTTCCAGAACAAGTACGCGGCGGACATCTTGACTCCGGTCGGCCTCACGGCTGGTACGGGCAACTGGTTCGCATCAACGCGTGCTAAGGCAAATGCAGTCTGCGTCACTACAGGCACAGCTACTGGCACTGCCACTGGTACAGCTACGGGTACAGCGACGGGCGTGGTAGTCAGCGGCAGTGTTGTCGTTGGCGCCGCTGCTCAGCCAGCCAACTCATTGCTTCCAGAAAGCGCTTCGCGCGTTCCGTTCACGAGCTTCACGCTCACGAACACCGCGAACACGGCTGTCACTGTCAACAACGTGACGGTGCAGAAGGTAGGTCTTGGAGACAAGGCTGCCTTCGACGGCATCCTCTTGGTTGATTCAAACGGCATCGCATTTGGTAACTCAAAGACGATGAATTCGAACAATCAGGCGGTGCTCGATGCGGGCATCACGCTCCAGCCGGGCCAGATGGTGACTGTTACGGTCACTGTCAGCACGGATTCTGACAACAATGATTACGCAGGTCAGACCATCGGTCTCTCTGTCATCGGTATCGGCACAACGGCGACGGTCTCGGGCTCGCTCCCAATCTCGGGCGCGACGCACACGATCAACTCGACCCTCGCGCTCGGCGCGATGACGGCCGCTGTCGGATCTTCGGATCCTGACACGGCGTCGCTCGCGACTGCCGGATCCGGCAAGGCGATCGGCACCACGGGCTTCATCTTCGCCTCTGTTCGTCTTACGAACAGCGGCTCGGCAGAAGACCAGTGGGTCAAGTCCATTCGCTGGAACCAGTCTGGTTCCGCGTCGGCTTCCGATCTAGCGAACGTCATGGTTGTAGTTGACGGTGTCAACTACCCAACGACGATCTCTTCGGACGGCAAGTACTACACAGTCGTCTTCCCTGGTCAGGGTCTTGAGATCATGAAAGGTCTCAACAAAGAGTTCACTGTCAAGGCGGATATCCTTGGTGGTCCTGCTCGTACGATCGGCTTCGACATCTACAAGGCTTCTGACATCTACGTAGTCGGCGAAACCTTCGGCTACGGAATCACTCCGACGCAGAGCGAGAGCGGTACTGCAGGCAATGACGACTCCCAGTTCACGTCTGGTACGCCGTTCTTCTCGGCAACCGAAGTTATCATCGATGCGGGCACCGTATCCTCGGTCTCACGCGCAACTGAAATCGCTGCCAACAACATCGTGGAGCTCTCACCGGGCCAAGTGCTCGGCGGCTTCGCGGTAGACATCAAGGGTGAAGCAATCACCGTCGCATCAATCACGTTCGGCTTCAACGTAACAAGCACCGACACGACGGAAACCGCTGCCAACATCGACAGCATCACGCTCGTTGATGAAAACGGCGCGATTGTTGCAGGCCCTGTTGACGGTGCTACAGGCGTCGGTACAGACGGTAAGGTAGTCTTCACCGACACGGTGACCTTCCCTACTGGCCGTCACGTCTACACCCTCAAAGGTCAGCTCGACTCGAGCTTCGAAGATGCCGACACGATCATCGCCACGACGACTCCGTCCACTCACTGGACGACGGTCCGCGGCGCGACCACCGGCAACTCGATCACACTCACCAACGCAGAAGTCTCGGGTAACACCATGACGGTACGCGCAGGTGGTGTCATCCTCTCGATTGCCTCGCAGCCGTCGGCTCGCACGGTCGTCTCAGGCGTTTCTGGCCAAGCTGTCGGTGCCATCAACTTCGATGGTACGCAGTCTGGTGAGAACGTCCGCTTCAATTCACAGAAGTTCCTGTGGACTGAAACCGCTCTCTCTACTGGCGACGTGAACAACTGCTACGCGTACGATGGTGCTACTCGTCTCAACTCGACGGCCGTCAATCCGACGACCACAGCGACCAATTACACGTTCACGTTCGACACGCAGCTTGAGATTCCGAAGGGTACGAACAAGATTGTCACGATTAAGTGCGATCTGCCTTCGTCACTCACCACGGGTACATTCACGTGGGACATCGACATCTCTGAAGTTGTCACTGGTACGGGCGTAACGTCTTCACAGACGATTACTCCGACTTCGTCTACGGGCGCAGACCAGACGGGCAACACGATGACGGTAGCTACGGGCGGCGCCCTCACGGTCGCTCTCGACTCGTCGTCTCCGTCATACAGGGTCGCGGGCGTTGGCGCCGATGGCGTCACCGGCCAGGCTTTGTCTGTCCTCCGCTTCTCGGGTACCAATGAGGATATGCAGCTCGAAAAGGTCGCGTTGCAGCTCGCTGGTGCTTCGTCGACTCCGAGCAACGTCACGCAGGTCACCCTTTGGGCTCCTGTCGCGACTGTCAACGGTGTCGCGGGGGTCTACTCGTCTTCGGGCACGATGACGCAGGTCGGTTCCGCGATCTTCGCGGGTACGGACTTCGCGACCTCGACGCTCACGAGCACGCTCATCATCCCAGCCAACCAGTACGCGATCGTGACGGTCAAGGGTAACCTTGCCGGCATCGCGCTCAACGGTTCTGGTTTGGAAGGCGGTCTCATCGCGGTCAACTACGACGGCGCTGATTCGACAGGCACTCGTGCCATCGGCAAATCGTCTGGTACGACCATCAACCAGAGCTCAAGCTCTGACACGGCGGCTGCAGGTGTTCGCACCTTCAAGTCCAAGCCGGTCATGGTTGCTCCGGTCGCTGGCGTGAGCACAACGCTCATCGCTCAGGGTGGCATTGAACTCTACCGCTTCTCGATTACTGCAGACGCAGCTGGTGACGTAGGCTTCCACAAGGCTACGCTCAACATCGCGACGTCTTCTGACTCGACGACGGTTGGTTCGACCACTGTAACGAACCTCGACCTGTACGCATTTACTGATGCGGCCTTGTCTCAGGGTGTCTCAGGCTTCGTCTCAGGCCTCGTATCTGACAACACAGGCGGTCTCGCCAACGGCGATAACGACCTCGTTGTCAACGCGAGCAGCCAGACCAAGCTTCAGGTCCCAGCCGGTTCGACCATCTACTTCAAGGTAGTGGGCGATGTCGCGCAGGGTGGTACTGCAACAGGAGCTCGTACGGGCTCTGTCACCTCGAAACTCTCGGGTGATGCAGACTACCCAAGCTTCGCGGCAGACGTCTTCATGGGTATCGCTTCGACTATCGAATCCGATACAAATGATGACTTCATCTGGTCGCCGAATGCTACGACCACGTCTCCGACGACCACTCACCTCGATTGGACGAACGGATACGGAATTGACGGCCTCCCAGCTGGTGGCTCGACTTCCGTCACGTTGTCGAAGTAACCTGATCCCTGGTGTCCAACCTCTGGTTGCGACAACAGCTCAGTCTCGTAGCGACAATGCGAGAGCAAAAGCCCCTCCGAAAGGAGGGGCTTTTGTGTTGGTGATTTTTTTGACTATACTGAGCGTCATGAACAACACACGAATTTTTGTCGGCGTCGCAGCAGTCGTTGCGATACTTGCCGGCACATCATATTTCCTTATGGGTAATCGAGATGCAGGGGGTGCGCCGATCGCGCCGAATCCGTTAGATGGCGCAGTGGGGAGCACTTCTACATCGGCTACGATTGGTAATGCGACGACCTCGAAGGTCGTCATTGGCGCGAACATCGCAAAGCCAAAGAATTTTGATAGACCACTCGCGTTCCCCTCGAGCATTACAGCCGACATACGAGCGAAATTGCAGCTCGCATTCGACGCCGATGTGGCCAAGATTAAAGAATCAAACGACATGAATGCATGGGGGGACCTCGCAATACTCCGCAAAATTACTGAAGACTACCAAGGCGCTGTGGAAATCTTCTCCTATATTTCGAAGGTCTACCCGGGTATCGCAGGTCCGTATGCATCGCTCGGCGATCTCTACGCCAGCTACCTGAAGGATTACGTGAAAGCGGATGCCAACTACCTGAAGGCAATCTCGATAGAGCCGCTCACGGTAGGCTTCTACATCGAGCTTCACACTCTCTACCGTGGTCCGTACCAGAAATCGGCGACGGCAGCAGAAGATATTCTCAAGCAGGGCATCAAGGTGAATCCCGCTTCCTACCAATTGCAGCTTGCGCTTGCCCGGTACTACGGATCTAAGGGCAAGATTGCCGAAGCAAAGCTCGTGTACGACAGCGCCATCTCCATTGCGCGTGCGCAGAATCTCGCCACAGTCGTCTCGCAAATCGAAGAGGAGAAAGCTGCACTCAAATAGCTATCCCCACTACAAGCGCCCCGCACTCGTGCGGGGCGCTTGTACAATAATGGACATCACTTAACAATTCTGTCCGTATTGTCCATGAAGCACATCATCGCCGCCGTCCAACGCTCCGTCCTCCCCGTCGCAATCGCCGTCGTCGCCTCGACCCTATTCGTCATCGCCATGCTCCAAGCCTAGCGCTTGAGATTGAAGTGATCGCGCAGAGCGCGATCGTTCTCAAGCTTGTCGACAATCATATACAGCACCTCCTTGCCCAGGCGGTAGTCTGTTTTAAGTAAAGCAACCAGTTCTTCGCACTCGTACGGATACACCCAAGCCGAATTTTGGAGCTTTAAGAAGCCGATTCTTCGCAAGGCGTCTCGAAGAACCGCTCGAGCAGCCTTTCGCGTCTCCGGAATATCAAAAATCACCATCCGCCATTTCCCGTCCCATTTCCGCGACTTAGGGGCAGCGAGAGTCTCGCGGTCTAAGAATTGACGACCTTTTGCAGTCAGCTCGTAGCCTCCTTCGCGCTTCAAAACTAGCCCTTTACTGACCAGGCGATAAAGGACGTATCGAGTCTTTTCATACTCACGTTTTGTGTACGAGCGGGCGAGTAGAGCCGCGACATTCGGAGCAACCAATGCGAGACCAACAAGACCGCCTACCTGCAAGGTGCTCAACACGGCTGTCCGGATACGCGATGCCCGCAATTCTTTCCTCAGATCGGTCTCTAGCCCCATAGTTCGATAATTATACGACCGTATAATTATCGAACTATACATTTTTTGATGCCGGTGGGGATAAGTAGATGAGGAGATGTGCGCATATCGATGTGGCGGGGCGAGTGAGAATGGTGCATAGTTAATGAGACTTATGGTGAAGGTACGCCACTTTGGTGTGCTCCTCCTCGCCGCTCTTTTGATTACGGCGGCCCTTCCGTTTCCTCATATAGCTCATGCAGATTTTGAAGCGCCACCACCACCAGCTGCGACCATATACGCTGCGCACGCAGGGGTTGCGTTGAATAATGCTTCTGAGGCGGTTATGCGAGGTGCGGAACTTGATTCTATCGACACATCATGGACAATCGACGCACGTTGGATCAACCATGATGTACTGCAAGAGCGGACAGTCTGGGCAATTTTCCGCGGAGAAGAAGGTGACCTTGTCGGCGCTCCGGAAGTGAGTGTGAACTACGCATTGGCGCACCAAGCCCTGCTGGGCAATGCGACGACCACGCTGGCCGCCACATTTGATCTTCAGGCCTTTGGAGATCCGGACACGCCATCAGGTATCTATACAATTGTCGTCGCCGAGCTGCCGGAGACGTATTATGAATATGACGAAGCTCTCGGAGATTTGACGGGGGTAGAGCGACCGTTTACGAGCGGAGATTTTGTAAACTGGTTCGCTGGCTCAGAAAGTTACAATTCACCTGTATCGTATCGATCTATTGAATTTGAATACATTGCCGGTGAAGCCGAAATTCCCTGCACAGAGCATTGCTATTCAAACGTGCTATTCCTGCCTGGAATAGAGGCGAGTCGACTCTATACGGATGATGGCAAGGTGTGGGAGCCGGGGCTGTTTGATGATTTGCATAATCTGCACATCAATCCATCAGGCGATAGCGTACGACCAGATGTTCACGTAAGGGTGCGCGACGTGTTGGACGAAGATCCGATAGGTAGAAATATTTACAAGTCGTTCATCGAAGATATGGATGAATTGGCATCGGCAGGAGCAATCGCTGCTTGGGAGCCTGTAGCATACGACTGGCGACTATCGATTGACGACATCCTCGCTAGTGGAAAACATGACGGGAATCAGATTTCATATACTAAAGCAACAAGCTCCCCATATATAATTCAGCAATTACGGCATCTCGCTGCGACGTCGAAGAGCGGGAAGGTGACCATCGTCGCTCACTCAAACGGAGGACTGCTCGCTAAGCGCCTGACGCAGGTGCTCGGAGAAGAGGCGAGCGAACTCATCGACAAAATGATATTTGTCGCGGTGCCTCAGGCAGGTACGCCTGACGCGCTTGCCATCGCTCTGCATGGCGAGAATATCGGACCACTTGGCGTGATCGCTTCGGCATCAGCTGTCCGCACCTTTGCCAGCACCTCTCCCATGCTGTATCACCTCTTGCCGTCGGCCGATTACTTTACCTATGTGGATGATCCCGTGGTGGAGTTTGATGAATCCTTACCTGATTGGATAGCGGAGTACGGGGACGTAATTCATTCAGAAGAGCGTCTAAAGACTTTCGTCACCGGAGCCTACGGCAAGGCGCAGGATGCAAGTAATACCGTGTTGCCCGGACAGTTGCGAGACGATTTGTTTGAAGACGCAAGCACTCTTCACGATAGCCTCGACGACTGGCAGCCGCCATCGGGAGTTGAGCTCGTACAGATAGCGGGGTGGGGAATCCCTAAGACCGTCGCGGGGATCAAGTACAAAAAATTCTATGATTTTGAGGAGCAAGATTTTGTAAGTAAACCCTCCCCGCAGTTTACGATTGACGGCGATGGGAGGGTCATCGTGCCGAGCGCTTTGTGGTCAAGCGCTAATGCCGCGACCAACTATTGGCTCGACTTGCGATTGTACAATCTGAAAAACCGTTTAGAGTCCAGTTTTGGCCTGAATTCATTCGAGCACTCTCGGATCCTCGAGGTATCGCAGCTCAACGACTTTTTATCCGATTACATAACTACCGGATTAAAGCCTCTCGACGAATATGTCTATATTTCGACGCAAGCACTCAACTCGCCTCACGGTACTCTCTCCTTTGCCCTCCATTCACCGCTAACTCTTGATCTGTATGATTCCGCTGGCAATCACACGGGTGTCTCAACCACAACGAATCTAGTAGAAGAAAATATTCCGGGCACTTATTACATGACCTTTGGAGAGCAGCAATACATATTTGCTGATAGCAGCAATGAGTATCATCTCGCATTGGATGGCTACGATTCGGGGACATTCACGCTGATCATTAGCGAGACCGAAGGCGATGCGATCACCTCAAGTGTTGCATTTGAAGATGTACCCGTCACTCCCGAAACTATCGTTTCGCTCACTGTCTCGTCAGGTACCGATTCCATCTCGATGCTTTCTGTCGATGAAGACGGTGACGGAGAGAATGACTTTACCGTCTCTACGGACGGTACGACTACACAAATTCAGGATGTCGAAGAAGCGGTCTTGGTGGCACCAATCTCTAGCGGCGGCGGACCACCGGTCGGCCTACTATCACAATCGACATCAACCCCTCCAATCGTTCCCGTGATTCCGACTACGACAGCGACTTCCTCAGAAGCTCTTGCAATAGCCGTGGTCCCGGCTGCAGCTCGCCACGAGCCGGCTACTGTAATATCGGCGAAAAAGACTGAAGTTTTGAAGCCTGTGAAAAAGGTAGCCAAGCCCACCACTTTATCGGTCAGTAAGCCGCTCGTTGTCAGCCAAGTTGCCTCTGCTGCGCAAAGCACAAAGAGCAACTTGTGGACTCAAATATTTAATTGGATAATGAAGAGGCTGAATGTGAGATAAGTCGATCTACTTATGCTAACGAAGCGGACTACTTTATTGATAGGCGTACTCGGACTAGCTTTATGGCTAGCTACCCTACAGCTTTACTCTTTGTATTCGTCAAGCGTGACTTGCGTCCATAACTATACTGGTTGGTGCGGAATCATATTCTCGATAGTTGAGAGCATCAGTGTGTGGAATGTTTTTTTGTTAAGCGTCTTCTTCCTTTCCGTTGCAGCATACAAGTTGCCAGATGACATATATGCGCCCTGGTTTAAATTCGCGCGCTGGTGGGTGCCTCTGTCGATGTTCCTGATTTTAATATCGCCGCAATATAGTACGAATTTTATGGATCCGATTGAAAAAGGGAGCGTGGCATTTGCGATGTCCGCGATTTTTCTTGTGGCCAGCATCGGCATTATTGTCGTAAAGTACTTCGCGACGCGCAAGAAGGTAAATTAATTGCCTCTTGGTGGCAGCTATGTCATGCCCCCGTAGGCAAATGTGCCAAAAACGCATTATGTTTTAATTATGCGGTCGCATAATTATCGAACTATACATGGGTGGTGGCTCGCCGTTCATGAAGGTGGTAGTGTGGATGGAGGAGAGACATTGCACGTGGTCCTTCCTCTTTTCGTGCATTCAACCACACGTGCCTTAGGTGACAGACATGCTCAAGAAAATCCTCCGGAGCGTTACCGCCTTGGCTTCGCCGTCCATCCCGGCCTACCGTCCGCCGTCCAACTGCATCGAATTCCTGGCGCAGCAGAACGGCGGCGACCACGGCTTCATGCTCGTCAGCGGCTTCACGATTTCCGCCCAGGGCGAGATCATGCCCATCACGGGCGTCGTGGATGCCATGACCCTCGAGGTGGTCGCCGTGATCGCCGGCTCGGTCGACATGCCCGACCAGATGCAGGACGGCGCCGCGATGACCGCTATGGCTTCGCCGCTCGGGCGCAAGGCTTCGCCGCCGGCGGACCTCGAGAGCCAGATCGCGGCCTTCGACAAGAAGATGAAGGACGACGGCGCGCCGATCGGTGCGGACGCCATCGAGCGCATGAAGCAGTCGGCCTCCGGCCTCGACGTCGTGAGCGACTGGCGCCGCACTGTCGACAAGAGCAGCCACGACCGGCGGCACGCTCTGGTCTAACTCGCCGCGGCGAGTTGACCCGCCGACCGATTTGCATCGGTCGGCATCCAAAATGTGCGACGGGACCCACGGCCCCGTCGCACTTTCGCTTTTATATAT
>CAYGFN010000022.1:5968-13467 GCA_964349145.1 uncultured Candidatus Saccharibacteria bacterium | reverse complement strand
GTGCCCTCAAAAAGCCGGAGTGCGAGAGGAAGCTTCGCGTACAGATCGAATGCTTTATCGCGCACGGTGAGCGTGCCCGTAATGTGCGAGCCCTGTGCAGTGAAGGCAAATTCGAGGACGTTGTCCCGCCACTCTGTCTTCACGTCGGTTGCATTCTGCGCAATTTTCGCCTGATTTTCAGCGAGCAGCGTCGTGATGTGAGCAATCCCTTCTTTTTGTGTGCCGCGATGCGGCAATGTAATTTGCATACGTATGTAATAACATTTTCCAGCGGCAGGAGCGAGTGTCACTTTATATTCTTCAACCTCCCGGAGGCGGTGAGCCGAGGATTAAGGCTTTTTCAGCAGAAAAAGCCGGGTTCAAGAATGTGAAGTGACCGAGCGAACTAATACCACGTCGCAGCACCGTCACTGGAGAGCGGAATCGTTTCGCCCAGATATTTCGGTATGCGCCCGCTCACGATATCGATCAACGCTTTGAGTGAGGCTGGTACCTCTCGCATGTAATCCATACCCGTGCCTCCGCCGCGCGCGTGCAGTCCATACGCGGTAATGCCGAGTGTGCGCGCCAAAAAGAGCGCGCGCGGCAAATGAAAATCCTGCGTGACGATTGTGACAGATTCGACGTCGAAGACATCCCGCGCACGGTACATGCTGCTATAGGTATCAAACCCTGCATGATCGAGGAAAATATCCTGAGACGGGATGCTGGCATCGATGAGGTATTTGCGCACGGGCGTTACTTCATCGTGCGATAGCGCACTGTTGTCGCCCGTCACCAGTATTTTCTGTACCTTGCCCTCGAGATACAAGCGTACGGCAGCGTGTGCGCGCTCTTCCAGAATCGGCGATGGCTTCCCCTGTCTCACCGAGGCACCCAATACGAGCGCCGCTTCTGTCTTCGGAATATCGCTGACCTCGTCATACATGTACGACGATTCTGCAAACCGCATCATGAGCGGGACGAACACAATAATCGATGCGGCAATGAGAGCGCCGACGAGTGCCACCTGCGCGATACTTCGAAACTGAGCCATGCCCGTCATTATGCATGAGACATACCAAAAACACCTCGGCGTGAGCCGAGGTGTTTTGCGGAGCATACTGCTACTGAGTGACGGTAAAGTTGATGGTGCTACTCGTGCCGTTTGAGTTCGTCACATACAGAGGGTACGTGCCGGGTGTGACGAGCTGAGCGGGTGCTGCGCAGCCCGAGCTCGTAATGTCACACGCCGAGATGTACGACGGAATCGTGTAATACATCGTCGCGCCGTTCTGCGAGATGACGTGTTGGGTACCGCCGATACCGAAACGCACGGTGTTTTCGAGCGGAGAGAATCCGGTGCCGACAAGCAGCACCTGTGTACCGACGCGACCGGATTGCGGTGTCACATACGAGAGCACCGTTCCGCCTATCGCGCTTCCAGATACGACGACCGTTGAGGATACGACATTCGACTGCCCGGAAGCATTCGATGCCGTAAAGGTAATCGTGTACGTGCCGCTCGTCGCATACGCGTGGCTGAAGCTCACTGTCTGTATGCCCTGATTGTAGAGCGTCTGCGCAGCATTCGTCGTGCCGTAGCTCGAACTATCTCCCCAATTGACAGATACAGACGTGTACGTGTTGCTCTGATTGTTGAGGGTGACAGTCCATGAGCCCGTCGCGTTGGTCGCAAGCGTGTTCGGTCCTGCAATGCCGGTGATTGACGGAGCAGTGCCCGAGGCGAGCGAGGTCACGGTAAACGGAAGCGCATTGGATACGTTGCCGCTCGCATTCATGACAGAGACATTGTATGTGCCGAGGTACACCTGACTCGATCCGAAGCCGGTAATCTGATCCGGGACCTTGAAGGATACGCTCGTGCCGTCGAAGGAATGGAGATTCGCGATGATTCCCTGACCAAATCGGACAGAATTGCCGGTCGAGGAAAAGCCGGTGCCGTACACTGTGACCTGCGAATTGATACCACCCTGCGATGGTGAGAGGTACGAGATGGAGACGGGGCCGCCCACACAGTTCTGCGTGCCGAAGTTGTAGCCATAGACACCATACCCATAGTTGTATCCATACCCTTGCGAGCCGGAGCACCCACAGGCATTGCCGTACGGATTTGTGGTGCACGGATATGCAGGATTGACCGTAAAGGCGACGGAATTACTGACGCCGAGATTCGTCGAGACCGTAATCTGGTACGAGCCGGGCGCAATGTTTGGGACGATAAACGAAAGCGACTGTGTGCCGCTCCCTGAGTTGACAGAGACCGTCGTATTACCGATGCGAACAACAGTCGATGCGTATTGGAATCCAGCGCCGAAGATAGACACGCTCGTACCCTGCGTCGCCGTATTCATCGAGAGCGATGTGATGTACGGTGCTCCCGCATTTGGATAGGTCGGGTAGGTCGGATACACCGGTGTCGACGGGTACGTCGGGTATGTTGGGTATGTGGGATACGTTGGGTACGTGACGTTCGAGACAGGGGTAGGACGAGAATACGCTCCGCATGCTGCGATGGCTGCGCGCGTCGCACTGTCTACCGTGCCCGTCGTAGCAAGACCGTGCTGCGATTGATAATTACGCACCGCAGACGCAGTTGCTTGCCCGAAGTAGCCTGTCACCATCCAGCTGCCACCGCCCGGATAGTTCTGCGAGACGAGGTAGCGTTGCAAATCAGAGACGTCGGAGCCGCGGCTCCCGACGTACAAATCGCGCGCGATTACCGTGCAGTTCGAGGTGCTATACGACGGATAATACGCCTGCGCAGAGACGACTGAACCAGTGAGGAGTATGGCTCCGGAGGCGATGGTGACGAGTGTTTTATGCATAAAATGTGGCTTGAAACCTTGAAATTCGGGCTAGCGAGCGATTAATATCCGCACTATGCAACTTATCGAGGGAGAAATCAAGTGTCCGCGTTTTTCCGCTTTTCACTCGCAAGAAACGCTAATTTCTCTGTGCGCGTCCACTGCTTCATCTCGTACTCTCGCTTCAGCGCCTTTGAGAGCGTCCGGAATCCCTTCTTGTATACCAACACAACAGGGCGGCGCGCTTTCGTGTATTTTGCTCCCCGATTCCCCGTGTTGTGCGATGTGAGGCGTTTCGCAACGTCGATGGTATAGCCGATATAGAGAGAAGTATCCGCGCACTTGAGAATGTAGACGTAATGCATGCGTGACTGCTTGATGCTAGCATGACGCAGTGAAGCCTTCCTCGCCCGAAAAGATCTGGGACGTCGTGGTCATCGGCGGAGGACCCGCAGGCATGATGGCCGCGGGACGCGCGGCTGAGTGTGGCGCTCAGGTAATCCTCCTCGAGAAAAATCTAGCGCCCGGCAAGAAACTCCTCATCACCGGCGGCGGGCGCTGCAACGTCACGAATGCCGAACCCGACATCAAAAAGCTCTTGCCGCACTACAAAGACGCCGCGAAATTTCTTACATCGCCTTTCTCGGTGTGGAATTCCACACATACAATCGACTTTTTCGAAGGGCGCGGAATGCCTATCAAAATAGAGGCCGAGCAGCGTGCCTTCCCTGCGTCGAACACCGCTCGAAGTGTCTACGATGCGCTCACGAAGTATCTTGCCGGACACGGCGTCACCATCGTGCCCAACGCTCCGGTCGCGACGCTCACACACGCAGGAGGCACTATTTCGGCAGCAAAAATCTCGGGAGGCAATGCCATCCGCGGACGATCATTTATCCTCGCAACCGGCGGGCTTTCACGGCCGGATACCGGATCCGACGGCGCTGGCTTCCGGATACTTCGTGAGCTCGGACACACGGTGGATGAGAGCGGCGGAGCACTCACTCCCGTCACACTCAAAGACGCTGGGACGAGGCGAGCTGCGGGTGTGAGCGCACGCGCAAAGCTCACCATCTTCCAAGACGGTGTAAAGCAACGCTCCGAAATCGGGAAAATTCTTTTCACACACGTCGGACTCTCCGGCCCCGCCACGCTCAACCTGAGCCGAGACATCGGGCAGCTGCTCATCCACGGAGCAGTCACG
This sequence comes from uncultured Candidatus Saccharibacteria bacterium, assembly GCA_964349145.1. Taxonomy (GTDB): domain Bacteria; phylum Patescibacteriota; class Minisyncoccia; order Phycocordibacterales; family UBA2100; genus UBA10103. The sequence goes on along the minus strand of CAYGFN010000022.1, from coordinate 9,456 downwards.
CTGGAGATAGACCTCTTCCCTTCAGAAGGCTACGAGAAAATCGATGCGCTCTTGCAAGAGGCGCTGAAGACGCATGCGAATAAAAAGCTTCGCAATTCTCTCGGGAGCATCGTAGCGCCCGCGCTCGTCGCTGTCATTCTCGGGCGCGCAGACATTGATGGCGAGAAAATGTGCAACAGCGTGACACGCGACGAGCGCGTGCGTCTTATGAAAACGCTCAAACATTTCTCCGTGGAAGTCGCGGGACTTTTGGGACTCGAAAAAGCTGTGGTCACCTCGGGTGGCATCGCGCTCACCGAGCTCGATACGAGGACGATGCGGTCGCTTAAATACAACAACCTCTACGTGGTCGGCGATCTCCTCGACATCAATCGCCCTTCAGGCGGCTACAGCTTACAAATTTGCTGGACGAGCGGCTTCGTCGCGGGCACCGCTGCGGCTGCTACGCAAGCGTGATGCTCTCAATCACGACAGATTCGAGCGGGCGGTCAGAGGAACCGACCGGAGTCGACTCGATTGCCGCGACAGCTTCCATGCCCGCCACCACCTTCCCGAATACGGTGTGCTTGGAATCAAGAAAATTGTTGTCCTTGGTGTTGATGAAGAATTGGCTGCCATTGGTATTCGGTCCTGCGTTTGCCATCGAGATAGTCCCTGCATCGTTTTTGTTATTGGCATGAATCTCATCGGCGAATGTATACCCCGGACCTCCCGTCCCCCAGAAATTCACCTCGGCATCGTCTTTGGTGAGCGGATCGCCACCTTGAATCATAAAGTCCGCAATTACGCGGTGAAATTTAGTACCGTTGTAGAAACCGCTCTCTGCGAGCTTCGCGAAATTCGCGACGGTCTTCGGCGCATCAGTCTCGAATAGCTCGAGCGTGATATCGCCCTTCGAGGTATGGAGCGTCGAGCGCATACTTAGCGGCGCTTCTTGGGAGCGCGCTTGGCGAGCATCACAGCTTTCGCGGCGAGGCGCTTGCCGGTCTTTCTCGAGCGCGACTTTTTGCGCTTAATATCAGATATACGTGTCATGGAAAGATTCTATCGCATGCATGTGATTTTGTATACGGCGCAGCTTTTTCTCACCCACGGCTGTATCACTTTGCGAGGTCGAGTGTCTCGTCGATGCGAATCGATGCGACGAATTCGGGCACGTGCGAGACGAGTATCATCGCTCCCTCGTATGCGTCGAGTGCTTTGGCGATGACCGGAATATGGCGGAAATTTATGTGGTTGGTCGGCTCATCCAGAATAAGGAGGCCGGGGCGCAGTAATATCAGCCGCGCAAATGCCACAAGCCCCTTTTGACCTTCGGAGAGATGGCCGATCTTGGTGTTCACCACATCGCCTGTGAGGAGAAAGCTCGCTGCGACCGCGCGCATTGTCTCCTCAACAGGTCGATCCATAACGGCGAAAAGCTCATCGCGGACCGTCGCGTTGAAATCGAGGTTGGAGAAATCCTGCCGGTAATAGCCGACACGCACGCCCTTTGTGATAGTGGCTCCCTCTGCCTCCCCGCTCGCGAGCGCTTCGAGGAGCGTCGATTTGCCGATGCCGTTGGGGCCCGTGAGAAGCAGGTGCTGGTTTTTGCGCAACGCGACCTTTTTCTTCTTGATTACCGGCTTGTAATTCTTGATGGTCTTGAAGGAGCTAATCTGCATGATTTCTGCCGAAAGCCCGTCCTGAACGGGAATAGTGAACGCCTTGATGGTCTTGTCTTCTCGTCGGACCTCCACCATCGACTCCTCCGCTTCTGCGGCGGCGGCGCGCATACGCTTAGCGACGAGGCGCAGCCCACCGCCCTTGTGGGCGAATACGTTGGCCTGATCTTTCTTCGCGCTGATGATTTTCTGCAAGCGCGCGTTTTTCATCTCCTCTTTCTCGACGCGAGCGGACACTTCTTTGAGCACATCGTAGTAGTTGCCGACGTACTGCTCCACCTTGCGGGTATGCACATCGAGGTAGAGGACGCCGTGCGTGAATGCATTGAGAAAGTCCGCATCGTGTGAGATGACGACGCACGTCTTCGGATACTCGATGAGAAATTGCGTGAGGTGCGCGATACCCTCCGTGTCCAGATTGTTGGTCGGTTCATCGAGGAGGAGCATGTCGGGCTCTTGGATGAGCGCAAGTGCGAGGAGGAGCCTCGCCTGCTGTCCACCGGAAAAGGAACGCACGATCCGGTCGTGCACTTTCTCATGGCCCTTGAGATTCACGATTTCGAGAGCCGCATCTATGCGTATATCAATGTCGTAGACCTTTTTCGGGAATACCTTTTGGAAGAAATCACGCACGGTGAGATCAAGCTCATCGCGCGGGATGACCTGCCGCGCCACCGCTATGGAGAGCCCCTTTTCAATGTGGATCACGCCACTGTCCTGCGTGATTGCGCCCGTGATGAGGCCGAATATCGTGCTCTTGCCCGCACCGTTTTGGCCCATGAGCGTGAGCTTGGCATTTCGGCGAATGGGAAAAGAGACGTCGTCGAGTATTGGCTTTTTCGGGCCGTACTCGTAGGAGACATCTTCGAAGCGGACGATGGTCGAATCACTAGACATCAGATGAACCTACCGCAAGTCGGAGCAATATCAAAATGCGCTGCGCCGCAATTTACTTGGATGGCTTGCGAAAGATGATGAAGAGCGTCATGAGCGAATTGATAGCAATCATTGCGACCGAATGAAGCATGGTCGCGACATTGTATGCCTGCAGAGAAAAGAGCATGAGGATGTGGCGAATGACATTCGTACCAAAGAGGAGCGGCACCTCGCTCTCGGGCTCACGCCATGTCTTCCGAAGCGTGGGGATGAATCCGACAACGTCGATAGAGACCACGATGATGACAGAAATTGTCGGGTCCTTCGTGAGCGCCCACGGGATGAGGCCCAAGAGCGCGATGCCAAGAAATACCGTGTCGATGCGACGAATGTTCTTGAAACCGTATTTGAGCGAGAGGACAAAAATAAACAGCGTGAAAATTTCCGAGGCGAGCGTCGGGAGTGCTCCGATGCCCGCGCCTTTAGCGAGCTGTCCGAAGAAGACGACTGCCGAGACAATCGTCCAGACGAACCACGTATACGGATGCGGCTTCACGCGGCCACGCACCACATCCCGCATGTACGGCACGTTGCCGACGATGGCGAGGAGCGAGGCTACGACCGCGATGACCTCTTTGGAAATGAAAATATCCGGCATACAGATCAAAATTCGTACAGTGTATCTTGGAAATTCACAATGCGATCTTTCTTGTCGAGGGCGATTCCCTCTTTCTTATAGAGTGCCATGCGCTTCGCGCGATACTCGGCACTTACCCAGATGCGGCCATCAGCGTAGACGATGCGGTGAAATGGAATATTCTTCTCGCCCGCCTCCCATGCCTTTCCTAAAATAGTGGTGACGCTCTGTGCCGCCATGCCTCCGCCTCCGGCAGCGCGCGCGAGTGCACCATATGTCACAACGCGACCCGGTGGAATCTTGAGCGCGAG
>CAYGFN010000022.1:0-5868 GCA_964349145.1 uncultured Candidatus Saccharibacteria bacterium | reverse complement strand
CGCGCGCGAGTGCACCATATGTCACAACGCGACCCGGTGGAATCTTGAGCGCGAGGGCGACCACTCGTTCGCTAAATGTCTTCTTGGCCGCCTTGTGAGTGAGAGGCTTCTCCGGAAACAGCGTCATGTGGCCATCCTATCAAACCGGCCGACTCGCTATCGCTTGATGAGTTTGCTTATAAGCATGAACACTACCGCCCACGCGACAATCGATAGAACGAGCGAGGCAAGCTTGAGCCCCATACCCCACATGCCAAACGGAGACCCGAGCACCGCCGCAAGACCCACAATCGGAAACATGAGCACGTCGGCCACTATCGGAGAAATCTGCAATCCGACGAACATGCCAATAAACGGTGCGAGAAATCCGAAGACCGCGCCCCACATCAGTGCCCTTTTATGTTGTGTAATCATATAAATAATCATAGCACTGCGGCGCTCCTCCCGAGCAGCCATCACTGCCCGATAAAGAAAAGGCCGGCGTACAGCCGGCCTTTTCTTTATACTGTCGGAGTCGCTGGGACTTCCGGAGCAGCAGGTGCTGCGGGAGCTACCGGAGTTTCCGGAGTTTCCGGAGCAGCTGGCGCTACCGGCTCTGGCATCGGCGGGGTCACAGGATTTGTTTCGTTGGGCATAATGCAATGTGTGTGCTGATAAACAAGGTAACGACTATACCGCGATCGTACCACACTCTGCTCATTATTTGTTCAAATACGTGATAGTGAGCTGTAAGCACGTAGCAAAAGTGCCCCACAAGAGATACGGAATATTGGCGTAGACGACCCATCGCAACTCCGGCGAGGCATACCACAATGCGTATAACGCCCAGACGAGCGTCCCGACGACGAGCAAGATATCGACGGCTGCGAGAAGATTGTTTTTCAGGCCAAATTGTATTGGTGTGAAAGCAAAGTTGAAAAGCAGATTGAGCACAAAAGGCAAAGCCACGATCCACGGAATCTCTCGAGTGAATGCTTTGTAAAATACCGTACCAAAACTGACAGCGATAATTGCATACAACGCCGTCCACACGGGTCCAAAGAGCCATGATGGCGGCGCCCACATCGGCTTGATGAGTGTCGAGTACCACGAGTACGTATCCATTTATCTCATCATACCTTATTGCCCCTAAGAATCCGAACCTATCTCAAACTGGCTGCCCCAGTTGGATGCGTTCGGAACAATTTCGTGGAGACAAATACTAGCAGGTCTTGAAACGCTCAAATTCGCAATACACCTCGTTCAGAACAATTAAAATAACTACACCCGCGAAGTTCGATAGTATGTCCGATGCCGCCTCATTTATAGAAGGAGAGTAAATTTGCAAACTTTTTGCATAGGTAGTAAATAGTTCAAGAAAGGCAAATTCGATAAGTTCCCAAACAACTGCGGCAATGAGAACAAAAACTAGTGAGGTAAAAATAATAAACAGACGAGAGGCCGAGGGTTTATACTTTTCACAAACCCACATCCAAAAAAATCCGACGGCTATACCCACAAATACGTGTAATACGTTATCAATCCATACAAAGCCTGCTTCTATTTGCATGTCGTACCAGCCCGCTCCGTTTGCGAAAAAATGGAGTAGGACAGTAATAGCCAGTATTGAAAAGGCAATCGCTAGTTTCATTTAGAATTCTTTTTCTGGCTGCCGGACTTGGACTGCGAACTCCTGGGAAACCCACGGTTTTCCCAATCCTTCCTCCACGGAGAAACTACAGTTTCCCCGACCCCCTTCGCGTTCGAATCCTGCGTCTCGCAGAAATTCGCTTCGCTCATTTGCTGCCGGACTTGGACTCGAACCAAGATACTCTCCTCCAGAGGGAGAAGTCCTACCATTAGACGATCCGGCAAAATCGCGGCTTACTCCGCAATGCGGTGAAGATTAACCGATAAACGGTCTGTGTTCAATTACTCCGCTGCCTCGACGGCCTGCTCTTCGTACGCGGCGATGAGCCAGCGGCCCTCTTCCGGGATGACCTGCAAAATGACTTGCGAGCGGCCGGCTTCTGCTCCCTCGGTGAGATAGACGACCTCTCCGTTCACGATGTAGCCACTCCCGAGCTTGGTGATGCTCTGCAGTTCGATACGTGCAGGATACGTGGTCGAGGCGAGGCGGCCCGGCGCAGATTTCACATTGGCCTGCCAATTCTCCAAGAGCGCCGGAGTGACGAACGGCGCGTAGTGCGTCGCCATGGTGCTGGTCGCATTCGGCGCGGTGAGCGAGACCTGCTGCATCGCCTCGCCGAATTCCTCGACGGTCGAGCGTGCCGAGGAAGAAGGATCTACACCGAATCCGCCGTTCAAGAAGAGGACCGTGGCGATCAGAATCATGGTGAGCGCGAGGATGCCCGCAGTCACCCAGCGATAGGTCGTTTGTTTCACCATATCGGACGATAGTACCGAGTGTGGATGAAAATACAATGTGGACAGCTCACGCGCTCGCAGCGGGGTACGCCCCATGAGATAACCAATCTGTTTGTTACAACATTCGGACTATCACGTGATTCCGAGTGCTATCTTAATCCGGCGTAGTTATCTCACGGGGCACGTGCGACGGTCGCGCTCAAGGTATGTCTCTACCTCGTCGACTGAGACGACGCCGCTCCTGGAGAAGACTACCGAGAGCATAAGCCCGCGACGTACCGCATCTTCCCAATATTGATCGAAAACGAGGTTGCCGAGCGAATAGTAGATGTGCTTCCCGCCATACATTTCGTGCTCCTGAATGACGTGCGGATGTGTGCCGATCACCATCTCCGCGCCGGCATCGATGAATGCGTGCGCAAGATTCTTCTGGTACTGATTTGCCGGCACATACTCATCGCCCCAGTGGGTGTAGACGACCACATGGTAGCCGGCAGCTTTCGCGGTGCGTATCTGCTCGACGGTCAGCGCGCCGGTCGATTGCACCGCAAATTGATTGAAATTCACAAACGCGAGCGGCACGTGATTCACCGTCGTATAGGCAATCCGCTGCTCGATAGGGTCGCCAAAATGAGCGACTCCTGCGGCGTCGAGTGCCGCCATCGTGGAGAGGACACCTGAGGTGCGGAAATTCTCGATGTGGTTGTTGCCGAGATTCACCATGCGAATACCGTGCCGTGCCAGAAGCGGCGCCGTCGAGGTCGGGAAGGTAAAGGTGAAATTATTCGCCGTGTTGACCCGTGAGCCGACGCTCACCGATGCATTCGATGTGATGGGACCCTCAAGATTCGCGACGACGAGGTCGGCCTTCTCCAGGATGGGATCGAGGCACTCAAGGATGAAATCCCCTCCCTTTGCATCGCTCGCCACTCGGATACTACGATCAAACATCATGTCACCGCCAATGAGCACCCGCGCGTGCGGCGGTGAGGGCACGAACGGGTCAGCCGAGTACACTGCAGTATTTGCAAAGGCGCCGCCGAACGAAGCGAAGAACGCGATGAGCGTGAGGAATGCGCCAGAGAGAAGCTCCATACCACTACTCTCCTACCAATTGAGACAAAAATCCAGCGTCACCGTCTGCTAACAGCAAAGCAAAGGCCGCGGACGTGAATCCGCGGCTGCATACATGGATCGGCTCTTATGGCCGGCTCAATCGATCAAGCGCCTGCTTGTAGCGCTCCGAGAGCGTCTGGTCCTCATGCTCGAGGAAGTAGCGATCAAGCAGTTGCTGATCGCCGGCAGTGACCTCAAGGCCACCGTCTTGTTCGTACATGGTGACGATCTTCTCGGCATTTGCACGCGAGAAACGAAGCACCGCCGTGGGGAGTAAACGTTCGTTCATAGCCTTGCCTCCTTCCGCGCATGCTCGACTATTGCATGGGCACGACCTGCAGTAAGCACTAGGTAATCGCCTTTGTCAAAACCCTTGCTCGTGCACCGAGCGGACAAAAAACGATCGCGCTCGATCTGCTCCTCGCTCGTGAGATCGGAGCTACCGCCTTCGCGGCACTTGACCTGCACTTTGTAAATCCGCTGCTTGGCCTCGGGAGAGAGATCATCAATGGCATTCTTATCACCGGATGTGCTCTGCTCAAACGCCACTGAGATTTCTTGGCGAATGGTTTCCGGAATGCCATCCTCATCGACAAGAATGAGGTCCGTCTGCTCGATCGCATCCAAATACGGAGACGGAAACCGCACGGTAAACGACTTCCCAAAACGGTTCAACGCGGGGTTGCTGTAGAGTAAGAAGGCCGCCGCCGCCCCGTACACACCATTTTCAACCGCATTATAGAGACGATTACCTTTCGAGAGACCGAGCGCCCGTGTCGACATCTTATGAAAAAGCGAGAACGCTTCCTCTTCCGCTAGGCGCGCCACTTCCGAGGTCTTCCCCTGACGCTCCTTCTCCGCAGGCAGCGCCGTGCGCGCCGCCTTCACGATAGTTTGCGCCAGATTTTGCTGCATTTCTGCCGTCGTCATATTCGACAAAATCGAGCCTTCTCGACCCGAAACCGTATATTGCTCATTAAACAGACTCAGCTCTTTCGACAACTGATTAATGAATGCTGTGCTCACATCGTAAAACCACAGCACTTGCGTGCGCTCTAAATCGGAGAACGACTCTGCTTGCACAGCAGAGACTACATTCTCGAGAATTTCTTTCCTCCTTCTCAAAATCGGCAGAAATTTCTTACGACGCTCGCTCTTGTCGTTGATTTCGCTTATGGCCCGTAACCCGTCCGCTTGCCGGGAGAAATGCTCCGAGACGTAGCGAATGCTTTTCTCAAAGGGCGAGTCGATTTCTCCTTCCACGCTCCGATAGGATTCGTGAATCTTACCCGTGAGTTCCCGTGCCTCGCTCGTCTGAGCTACTTTATTTAAGGTGGCGTCGGTTAGATTCTTGGTGTGCTTCAGTCGCTGACTTTCCATAGCCCATAAACTGTACCACCTTTGTCAGCGGGTAATAGCAGAGAGTGAGTGCGGCTTGCCTTCTGCAATCGAAGCATGCGTGATGCGGATAAACTGCACCTTTTTCCAAAATTCCGCAATCGAGCGCGCTCCCACATACCCCATCCCGACCTGCACACCCGAAGCGAGACTCGCGATAATGTCTGTCACCGAGCCCTTGTACGGGACGAGCGCCTCGACACCTTCCGGTACCGCCTTTCTCCCGTGTGTGAAATAGCGCTCATTGCCGGAAGCGCTCTTAATGACGGCCTCGGATCCCATGCCGCGATACTCTTTGAATTTCTTGCCTGCTTTGACGACGATTTTGCCCGGCGCCTCATCCGTGCCGGCAAACATATTGCCGCACATCACCGCCGATGCTCCTGCAGCGAGTGCCTTCGCGATATCACCCGATGTGCGAATGCCACCATCGGCAATGATCGGCACACCTTTCTTGAGTGCGATAGATGCTACGTCGAGTACCGCCGAGAGCTGTGGCACGCCCACGCCGGAGATGATGCGGGTCGTACAAATGGAGCCAGGCCCCACCCCCACTTTTACCGCATCGACAAATGAGCATACCGCTGCAGCTGCCTCCCCCGTCGCGATGTTGCCGTAAATCATCTTTGCGTGCTTCAAGCCTTTCTTGATTTTCTTCGCGCTCGCGACGACGTTCATATTGTGTCCGTGCGCACAATCGATGACGATAGCGTCACACCCGGCATCATCGAGCGCCTTGGCACGATCCGCCGCAAAGGGTCCGCACGCGGCCGCGACCTTCACACCCGCCTTCTTAACCGCTTTGACCATCTTGACCTGCTCTTCCACCGAGCAATTGCGGTGTAAGACACCAAGCGCCCCGAGCTTGCCCAGCTCTATCGCCATGGCGGCTTCCGTCACGCGATCCATCGCCGCACTCAAAAAAGGCACCGAGAGTTCGATACCTGCAATCTTCGTTTTTAGTGACGCTTCCGATGGCTCCATGGC
>CAYGFN010000021.1:1169-14261 GCA_964349145.1 uncultured Candidatus Saccharibacteria bacterium | reverse complement strand
GTGAGTTTCATGCGCTGATCTTTCTGTTTACGAGCGCGAGTAATTCTTTCCAATCAGATTCTGAAAGCACTCTTTTTGGTATGACGTTAAATAGGTTGTGTTGAAAATATAGGAGAATTACTTCCTCATTACTTTGCACGCGACCGTAGTGATCCCAACCTATTCGGCCGCCTGCCGACGGGCCCTCGACATTAATTCCGCTCTCCTCGATCGTCCAATTCCATCTTTTGCTCAGCTGGGGATTTTTCATGAAAACCCAGTAAGCTTAGAGACGCAGAAACAGATAGGGATAGCTAAGCAAGTAAATTGCGATTAAGACTAAAAAAATCCCCGATAATACTGGCCCCCTGAATAGTATTGGTATCAGTAAAAAAACAATTCCCAAGGTTAAAACAAAGTATTTTTGCTTTGTTCCCGACCAATACAAGCGCCACGCCCTATATATGTCGTCCCGCGTGTAGTCGATGCTGAATTTCATATGACCATTATTACATGGCCCTCTCGCAAAGACGACTTCGACGTCGAAAACTCTAAATTTGTGACCCCACGGGGAATCGAACCCCGATTAACGGCTTGAGAAGCCGGCGTCCTAACCGTTAGACGATGGGGCCTTCTCTAGAAGGCTGTGCGCAAAATACTATCAAATCCCCGACCCGTTTTCCATCACATTTACATACTCCCACATTCTTAGGAATATTGGAGTGTCCTACAAACGAAGATTTCCGAATTCGGTAATAAACTTTACGAAGCGCACTCCGTAAGGCGTGAGCGAATGTAGCACTTCTCTGCCACGATACTGCTTCTCGAGGAGCCCTGCGGTCACGAGTCTTTGGGTATGCGACGAAGTAGTGCGGAAATTACACTTCAGTTGCTCCGTCAAGATCTCAATTGTCGCGTCCGGATGCCCGGCAGCGTAGAGAAGAATTTGTATACGGCGATGGTTCGCGACACCTTTGAAGTGGCGCTCAAGTGTCTTCGACGTCTTCGCTTTCCTGGATTGCCCTACCATACTCCTACATTCCTAAGAATATTGGAGTGTTTCACTTTTGAAAGGGCTCCTTGTTGATAGCCGCTAGCGGGATTGCCATTCAGGGTCCATGCGTACGAGCAGCTCCGCTGCGCGATCAGGCTCCGCCATGATGCCGAGGACAAATTTCTCGAGGCGCATGCCCTGCGACCCTTTTACCAAAACCACATCGCCCTCGCGCAGTTCGCGCGCCAGCTCATCGGCAGCACGCGCTACATCTCTGCTTTCATACTCGAGAATCTGCTCGTCCCGCATGCCGCTATCGAGAGCAGCTTCGCCAATGGAGCGAGCGCGGATGCCGATGGTGATGAGCTTGTCGGCGCACTGTGCAGCCCGCTCTCCGACCAGCTTGTGTGCGTCCTTCGTATATTTGCCCAGCTCCAGCATGTCGCCGAGTACTGCGATGCGACGACCGGCGCGCACCTCCCTCAGAGTGTCGAGTGCCGCGAGTGCGGCTGCAGGAGAAGAATTGTACGAATCATCAATGATGAGTGACTGTTTTATTCCGCGAAGCAATCGGACGCGCCCCGCCGGAGGTGCCCAGGCAGAGAGATTCCGTGCGGCACTTACCGCATCGATGCCGACTGCTTCAGCTGAGACGATTGCGGCGAGCGCCGCGTAGACGCGCGGGAGGCCAAGAGCTCCGTGCACCACGACCGGTACCGAAGAGCCCTTGCGGTTCACTCGAAATTGTACGCCGGCCGGTACCGCATCTTCGTAGAGAATTTCAGTATGCGAAGCAAAGAAATCATTATGCGGTTCGCATCCGTAGGTCACGGTGGCGCCGCGAAACTGATTGCGCAAATTCATCATGCGCGCGTCGTCACCATTGAGCACGAGCGTCCCGCCGGGTCGCAAGTATCTCGCAAGCGATCGCTTTTCCTTGAAGACATGTTCGGGCGAGTCGAAGAATTCCACATGCGCTGGTATGTCAGAGACGCCGGTGATGACAGCGATGTCCGGTTGTAGCCAGCGCGCGATGGTGCGTATGTCACCCGGGCGATCCGCACCCACTTCGAGTACGAGCCAATCCGGATACGCGCCGCGGCGGATGATGAGGAGCGCACCGCGAAGTATGTTCATCGTCCATCCCCACGGGCTCTTCCACGCATTATCTAATCCCAAAATCGTAAGCGCGACGCCCAGCTCACCATTGTGGCTTTTCTCCGATTTTCGCGTGCGTATTTCCCCGGCGAGGGCTGCTGCTATGGCCTCCTTGGTCGTGGTCTTCCCGACCGAGCCTGTGATGGCGAGGATGCGCGGCCGATAGCGCGAGAGCACCGCTTTCGCTTCAAGTACCAATATCGCTATGACGATGCGCTTAATGAAATCCATATCATCTATCTGGTGGGATGTCGTAGTAATTGATGAGGTACTGCGTGATGTCGAGGAACGGCCTCGCGAGCGTCGCGGATGCGAATTCCTGCCCGTGCGGCTCAATGGTAAAGAGAAAGACAATGAAGCGCGGCTCATGCGCCGGGAAGTAGCCGAAAAATGAGTGCAGGTACCTATCAGAATAGTACCCGCCACCCGGCTTCGATATCTGCGCCGTACCGGTCTTTGCTGCAATCGCGTGATGTTCCTGCTTCAAGACTCCCTTCAAGAGGGCCGTATCGAATACTTTCACCAGCATATTGGTGACAGTCGTAGCCGTCTCTGGCTTGTACACTTGCGGGCCCGATGTTGCATGAAGGGTACGTGTCACTCCCGTCTGATAGCGAATCGCCGAGACCACGTGCGGATGCGGAAGTGTCCCGCCATTTGCAAGCGCGGAGAGTGCTCGAATCATCTCTATCGGCGAGACAGAAACGCCCTGCCCGAAAGCCGCTGCGGCGTAGTTTACCGCAGGCGCATTCCCCTCTTTGAGGGGCGAGAGGTCGCCCGTCACCTCATTCGGAACATCGATACCGGTCTTCGTGCCCAAGCCAAGCGCATGCATGTAGCGAGTAAATTCTTTATGCCCTGTCTTGTCGACGACGTAGGTCACGCCCAGATTGAGCGACTGACTGAGCACCTCCTGCATGGAGACCACTCCGCGCGCTTTGTGATCAAAATTGCAAATGGTGTACGTGCTTCGTTCGATGCATCCGCGATCATCGTATGTCGTCTCGGGGGTAATCGCACCGAGATCGATGCCTGTCGCGACGGTGAGAGGCTTCATAATCGATCCGAGCTCATATCTGCCCTCGACAAGCGCGTTCGAAAATATAGAGGGGTCCGAAATCGTGTTGTACGTATTGGGGTCAAAGGTGGGCCGCATCGCCATTGCGACTATTTCACCCGTCGAAGGATCCATGACGATGCCGCCAGCCTGTCGCGGCGAATAGGTGCGCATCACTTCATCGAGCGTCTTTTCAAGCTGCGCCTCCACGAGCGGTTCGATTGACGTGATCACGTCGCCCTGATGCTCCGCGGGATTCGACGTGATGAGCGCCGCGACATTAGAAAAGATTTCGGCAAATGGATTTACGTAGAGCCCCGACGCGGTGTGTACCAGTGTGTTGTTCCATGCGCGCTCGAGTCCGTAGACGCCGGCCTTCGTATCACCTGTATAGCCGACGAAGCCGACTGTCTGCGCCGCAATCTTCCCCGCCGGATAGGAGCGCCACTGATCCGCGACAAGGAGGACGCCCTTAAGCTTCTTCGTGCGAATTCGAGTACCTGCTTCGTCGCTCACCCGAAATGCTACTTCCTCATACGGGTCCGCAGTCTTCGCAGCGCTCGCCATGAAGCGCTCCTTATCGATGGGCGTCTCGGCGCTGAGCGCCGTGTACGTGCTTTCTGCATCGACTAAGTCTTTTGGTTTAATTGCGATTCGCCAGCCGCTCTCCATGACAGCAGCCGCGACGAGCGTCCCATCTTTCGAGGTAAAATAGATATTGCCGCGGACATCCGTGTCGGATGACGGAGCGACGTACTGACCCATCGCATCATTTTGATAGCGCTCACCATTGACGATTTGCAGGAAATACAAGCGGATAGATAGCAGCACCGCTATCACTATAAAAAAACCGCAGAGAATACGTATGCGGATGACGAGGCTAGATCTCATTGCCGCCCATTCTACCAGTCATATTTCCAGCAGCAGATGCAGCGTTGCCTGGTCGATATACGTACTGTGTGTTTCTTACCGGTGCGAGACCAATTCGAGCGCCGGCATCAGGCTCAATACTGTGGCTGAGGGCGAAGTATTCACTCTCCATCTGCGCAATTGCTCCCTGCAGCGCAAATACCGCGGTATTCGCCTCTTTCCGCGCCATGATATTGAGAATGCTCGCTGTTACGAAGTAGAGGTACGCGCACACGAATACCGCGAGAAGCGCGATAAGCGCCTGCCTCACGACGGGCTCAAGCGCATGCTCGTGCGCGAGAGATACACGCTTTTCCGACACAAAAAGATTGAGCTTCGCCTGCGACGAAGATGGAATGTATTTGCTAATTTTGAGTGTTTTTTTCATGGAATTCAAATCTTTTCTATGACGCGAAGCTTGGCACTGCGAGACCGTGGATTGTCCCTGACCTCCTCCTCAGATGGGACGAGCGGCTTCTTGGTGATGCGCAATCCTGCGCCCTCGTCTTCCCACTGCCGGAATTGCCGTTTGACGATTCTGTCTTCTATCGAGTGGAAGGTAATGACAGACATCCTGCCTCCATGCGAGAGTGATTCCCAAGCGCCGGTGAGTCCCGCTACGAGTGCACCCATTTCGTCGTTCACTGCGATGCGCAGCGCCTGAAATGTTTTGGTCGCGGGATGAATTCGCCCGAACGCATACGCTTTTGGCACAGCGCCGCGAATGATGTCGGCAAGCTCCCGCGCGGTAGCAATCTGAGCACGACTTCGTGCCACCACGATTGCCCGCGCTATTTTCGGCGCATACCGCTCCTCTCCCCACCCGCGAATGATGTCGACGAGTGATTGCTCTTCCCACGTGTTGACGATGACTGAGGCCGTAAGACTTTGGCTCGCGTCATACGCCATGGAGAGCGGTTCACTGCTCTGAAAGGAAAAGCCGCGACCGGCTGAGAGCTGGTAACTACTCCATCCGAGATCGAAGAGTGCCTTCTGGATACTTTCGATTCCGATCTTCTGAAGCTCTGTGCGTATATCGCGAAAATTCGCGTGTATCAAATGTATGCGTGCATCGCCTGCAAAAATCTTCTCTGCACGCTCTATGGCTTCTCGATCGGCATCAAACGCTACGACCGTCCCCGCACCCGCGAGCTCACGGATTGCTTGCGTGTGGCCTGCGCCGCCGAGCGTCGCATCCACGACCGTGTCGGAGGGTCGTATATCCAGCAATTCTATTGCTTCGTGTAAAAGAACTGTGCGGTGCCCGAGAGGCTGAGCCTCTACCGGCGCCGGATTGTCGGAAGACTGTGACCGTCGCGTGCGCATGACGTTTGAAATAAGTCTTCCGACAATCCAGTGTCGTGAGGATTACAGGGCGCCAATCTCGCCGAGCTTCTCGGCCAGCTGATCTGCCTGTTTCTCAATGCGGGACTTGTATGTATTCCAGCGCTCCGCATTCCAGACCTCGACCCGGTCGGACACGCCGGCAAACACAATCTCTTTTTCGAGACCGGCGAAATCCTTCTGGTGATCCGGAATGAGAATCCTCCCCGCACTATCCACCTCGACCTCAGCCGCGCCCGAAAGAATGAATCGGTTGAATCCGCGCGTATCAGCTTGGGCAAACGAGAGCTGCGAGAGCTTCTTGGCGACTCCCTCCCATGTCTTCCGCGAATAGATGAAAAGACAGTTGTCGAGACCGCGCGTCATGACGACCGTGCGGCCAAGATCCTTGCGGTAGGACTTCGGGAGCGATACCCGCTTTTTCTCATCAAGACTGTGTTGGTATTCGCCTAAAAACATATTTCCCACTTTTTCCCACTAATAAAGAGTATATACCACTATACCCCACCACAAGCCAGTTATCCCCATACTTCAAGGGGATATCTAAGCACTGCCGGCGCCATTTTTTGACGAATCCCGCTCAAGCGGCTATATATAGGAAAGCCCCGCAAAATAAGGAGATACCGATGCGGCTCACGATCGCGATCATTCTCGTCATTCTTTCGGCTGCGCTGGCTATTGCGCAGCCCACCATCGAACGGAGCGCCGGATACAACAAAGTCACACCGCGTGCCGTCCCGCAGCATGCGATGCCAATCGACCCCGAGCGATGGCGAAAAGAGCTCGACGACGAGAATCGCTAGCCCGTAGCGCCCCCGACACCACTGTGCCGGGGGCGCAGCTACATGAAAGCTGGTGTGATACCATCGTCGCTATGCTCAGCATCTTCAGAGGTGCGACGGACGAAGCGATGCGCGAGCTCGCGGAGGAAATGCGCGTGCGCGAGACAAAGCATTTCATTCTCCTCTTCTCGATGGGCTCGCAATTCGATCACCTCATCGTGCAGCAGATTGCGAGGCTCGGCGTCTACTGCCTCGTCGCAGACCCCGCACAAGTAACCGCGGCCGATGTGCAGAAGGCGGCGCCAAGCGGCATCATCGTCTCCGGCGGACCGGCATCAGTGCACAATGAGCCACCGCCATTTGATAATGCGATTTTCGATTTAGGAATCCCGACTCTCGGCGTCTGCCTCGGCTTCCAGATGATTGCGAAGCACGTGGGAGCGAAAGTGACGCCGCACGAGAAGCGTGAATTCGGCGTACACACATTTAAGGCTGTCACTGATGACCCGCTCTTTGATGGCATCCCGAAAGAGACGCCCGTCTTGGAGACGCATGGCGATGCGATTGAAGAGGGCTCCGATCTCATCACCATCGGCTCGACGGATAACGCCCCAGTAGCGGCCGGCCGCCACAAGCATCTCTGCGGCGTGCAATTTCATCCGGAAGTCACCGACACGGTCGAGGGACCGAAGATGTATGAGAATTTTGTCCTGAAGATTTGTGGCATCACCGATCGCTTCCCTGCGCACTCGGTGGCAAAGCAGAAGATCGCAGAACTTAAAAAACAGATTGGTGATAAAAAGGTATTGATTGCGCTCTCGGGCGGCTCCGACTCGTCGGTCGTCGCATATCTACTCAAAGAGGCAGGTGCGAAAATGAAGGGCGTTTACATCCGAGGCATTGACCGCCCTGATGACGAAGCTTTTGTACGTGAATACTTTGCGAAGGAGTCGTGGATTGAAGTCGAGATAGTGGACGCGACGGATAAATTCCTGGAAGCTCTCGCCGGGAAGACTCAGATGCGCGAGAAGCGCCTTGCGATGCGTGGCATCTACAAAGAAGTTCTCGAGGAGAAGATCAAAGAATTCGGCGCCGACTTCGTGGCCCAAGGCACACTCTATACCGACCTCCGCGAGAGTGGCCACGGCAACGCGACGGGCGCACGCGTCGCAGAAATCAAGGTGCATCACAACACTGGCATCGAATTTAGCGTGCCGGAGATTCGCCCGCTCGAGGATCAGGTCAAGGATTCTGCCCGCTCCATCGGCCGCGATATCGGTGTCCCCGAAGACCTCCTCGTGCGGCACCCTTTCCCGGGCCCCGGTCTCGTCGTGCGTATCGAGGGAGAGGTCAATGCGGAATCGCTCAAAATCGCACGCGCAGTGGACGGCATCTACATCGAAGAGCTCCGCAAAGCGGATTTGTATAAAACAGTATGGCAGGCAGGCGCGACCGTCACCCGCTCGGAGCACACGGTATCCAAGGGCGACGATGCGGGCATGGGCACGGTCGTCGCACTCTGGGCGGTGTGGAGCGTCAATGGTTTTACAGCGCGCTTCGCGCAGCTCCCTTACGAATTCCTCGAAATCGCCGCACGCCGCATCACCAATGAGGTGCGCGAAGTCGGAGCTGTCGTCTACCGCATCTCCGACAAACCTCCCGCTACGATTGAGTGGGGTTGATTCTGTGGAGTTTAAGTGGGCTTTTTGCTAATATACCCACGCAAGGGCCCATAGTATAGCGGTAGAACGGTTCCATGGCATGGAACAGGTCGGGGTTCGACTCCCCGTGGGTCCACACTAAAGTTTTCTCACAATTCCATTCTCCGCGTCGACTTCAACCATGTCACCATCTTTGAACACGGTGGTGGCGTTGCGCGTGCCCACGATGCAGGGCTTACCGAGTTCGCGTGCGACGATCGCGGCGTGGGACATGAGGCCTCCCTCGTTGGTCACAATAGCCGCGGCCTTTTTCATCAGCGGCACATATTCCGGCCGCGTCATGTAAGCGATGAGAATCGCTCCCGCGGGGAAGTCGTGAGCCATGTTCGGATCTTCTACGATGCGCACTACCCCGCTCGCCCTACCTTTGCATGCCACTTGTCCGCGCAATTCTGTGATGCCGCTCTCATGCTGATGAAAGTCATCAAAATACTTATAGAGCTGTTTCGCGTCCTCCCCTACGACGATCGTAATGCCGAGCGATTCAATAAAGGTCTCGACGCACATCTCCTTGCGATCCGCTACGGCAAAATCTGACATCATTCGCTCCCTTCGTTGAATCAAGCGAAGTTCTTCCGGCAAGAGAAATTGCAGGCTGATGAAATCTACACCCAGCTTTTGCGATTGCTCACGTAGATATCGATTGATGACACTGTTGGTCTTGAGTACCATTTCCTTCCGCTGATCCAGCCATTGCGCTGCGAGCGCAAAGGTCTCAATCTGGGACCGCTCCTCGGGCGTACACGCTGCAAAGACTTTCTCCCTCAAATCAAGAATCATCTCGCTGCGAGTGCGGCTCCGCGCAAGCCTCGCCTTCAAATCGCTCTCAGATTGTTTCTCTAACTCCGCCACCTCACCTTCGACCGCTTCTCGTGTGAGCATGTCGGTATCGCGGTAATTGTTGCGCACCCAATAAAATTTCTTGACCACTTCCTCGATGCGCAGCTGCCCGAGGGCGCATTCCGCCAGCGCATCTTCGTATCGTGAAATGAATGTCGACTCCAGCGGCTCTATCGCCTGTAGGACATCTGGATGCCGAGAAACAAGATTACCGAGCAACTCATCGGAGTACGTAAAATACTCCGGATAAAACGCATGCGCTGCCTGCGCGAGATGCGTCTCTTCTAGCTTTGCGTACGCTTCCACACTAATCGATGCACTACCGCGAACTTCTTCCAGCATCCGCTCATTTGTATCGCGCAATAGTATCCACTCTTCGTATCTACGACGGAAATGTGCGGGTGAAGCGAGCATCATGCGTATGCGCGAGGTCCATTCGTCCTTATCCCATAAGGCTCCGAGCGTACTACCCCGATGCGAAAAAAAGTATGTGTAGAACTTGTATCCATATACTGGGTCACGCTTCAGAAATTCAGGCCCACACGCGAGGAGCATGTAATGCGAGAGGAACGGTGCTCCGATCACCGCTCCCCCCTCCCACGTATTCACTGCTTTGAACTTCTCCTCTATCGGAGGCATTAGCGCATAGGAAATCGGTGTATCGAAGGCAGCCATAGATTTGCGAATTATACGTACCATTTGAACCAAGATAGAATGATTGACATTAGTGCTTTGCAGTGCTATAGTATCTAGTAAGCTGCAGATATTCAGTCTGTAGACGTCAACCATTGAACATTGAGGGAGAGGGCCATGCGCACAGGCGCCGCCATTCCACATATCGTCGTTCCCCCGCATCTCAAGCGTGTCCACTTCGTGCGGCACGCGCAAGCACTTCCCGCGCCTGATGGCGTCGCTGACCAGCGCCGCCAGCTCGCGCCCGAAGGCGTGAAGCACAACGAGGGCATCAAGGGGGCGCTCCTCACCATCTATGGCACTCAGCGACGCCTCCGCGAAGCGTTCGGCGTCCTGATCTCGACCGGCGTTGATCGCGCCGACGACACGTGTCGCGCTCTCGCCGGGGAGCCGCAGCACTTTGTGCCCTTCGGCTATCCCGATCCGGACGTGACTCCGCTGAATCGGTACTATGAGGATCACCTCTACTCGAAGCTGAAGGCCAACTCGGTCGGCGCTTACGAGGAGCTCGACGCCTCGATCGAGGACCGTGATGCTGTTCGCACAGTCGCACGGCAAGCCCTCGGTGCCTCATTCGGCGTCATCGGCAATGCCGAAGCATTCGCGCATTTTGGCCACGGAACCACCTCGGAAGCCATGGCCATCGAGGTGCTCAAGGCGTGGAATGCGTGCGAGCTGCTGATCGAGGATCTCCGCGATCTGGTGCTCAAGCCGGGCGAGATCCTCGTGATCGAACGTAACGGCGGCGGCTCGGTGATGATGCAGTTCGCACTCGACGATTAACCTCCACGCGCGACCACTCCCTGCGCATAAATGGAGTGGAAGGCCTGGCGTTTGCCGGGCTTTTTCTTTTTATACTTTCCGCACTTCCCCTTTCCCGGTATCGACTTCAATCATATCCCCGTCTTTCAATACCTTGCTTGCGAACTGTGTGTCTACGATGCACGGAATGCCGAGCTCGCGGCCGATGATCGCACCATGCGACAGAAGGCCGCCGACGTCGGTGACGATTGCCGCGGCCTTCTTGCATGCCTGCATCAGGTCCGGCGCAGTCACGACCGATACAAGAATGTCCCCTTTCTGCATATCCTCCATCTTCTTTGCAACTCCCACCACATCCAAATAATCCGTGTTGATGATGCGGACTGCTCCTCGCACGAGAGATCCTTTGTTCGCGACTGTGCCTTTTATCAACCTAGGATCTGCCATCGATTCAAAAGATCCGAACTTGTTTATAAACGTAAGCGCTTCGTTACCTTCGTATAGCTCATATGCACGACCGTCTGCAACCTTATGCATGACGAAGGCCTTACGACGAGCTTCAATAGTAGGCGGATCAACATGCGCGCCATTAAATAGATTGAGGATTTCTATGTCGCGATACCAGGTCAATACCTCTACGTCTACACTGAATTGCTTTGAAAGCTTCTGCAGAAATATCGGGATGCCGCCATCCGCATTGAAAAATGCTTTATCGTAGAGGAGGCGAAGATCGTTCTTGTGGTCAGCAACGAATTGCAATGCTTCCTTTTTTGCTGCATCGTTGCCTGACTGGTGGTAGACAGTGTCCGTGTACCCATGCCCAAAGTGTTTGTACGTCGCTTGGATTTCAGCCATCACTGCGTACACTTCTTCGACCTCTTCCCGAGATACCGGCGGAAGGTCCACTTGGAATCGCTCGAGCAATCGATCGAGGAGCGGAAAGAGCTCGCGGAGTCGACGAGCCGCTGCTCGTATCGGCTCTGCGGAGGAAAAATATGTAACTCCCTCTTTATCCATCTTGTGCTGCGCATCTTTCGATTGAATGAATTCGGAATGCTTGCCGTTGATGCCAATAACCATCGAACCAGCTGGCATAAAATCCATAATCCCGATTTCCGCCAATGCAAAAGTAAGTCCGAAAGCTTCAAAGGTCAGAGAGTAGTCTTTGAGTTTTGGTGTGTTCATATCATGGGTATTACTGACGCATCCGCTTCGACTTTGACGCGCAGCGTCGTAATCGGGCGCGACTGCGTGATGAAGAAGTGACCTGCTTCAAAAGCCCATTCGATGTCACATGGGAAGCCATAGTGCGACTCGATCTTGAGTACGAGCTCTGCGAGTTCAAGCGCCTGCTCGTCTGATAGCGCGGGCTTATTCCCCTCCACTTCTGAGAGTTCTCGCCACTCGTTACCTCCGTCTTTTGCGCGCCACAGCGCGCGGCTCTGGAAGGTAATACTTTTGTCGATGAGACGGCGCGGGTCTTTTTCAATTACAAAGGAATCCGGCGTCACCTGCCCAGAGACAATTGCTTCGCCGAGACCGAATCCCGCCTCGATGATCAGCTGGTTGTAATCTTCCGTCACTGGGTGCACTGAAAATGCGATGCCAGAGACTTCCGATTGCACCATCTTTTGCACCACAACCGCGACCGAGATTTTCGAGCCATGCATGCCTTTCTCGAATCGATAGAAAATCGCACGCGGCGTGAAAAGTGACGCCCAACATTTCTGGACGCTGTCGATAAGGTTCGCCTCAGTCGTATTCAAGAATGTATCGAGCTGCCCTGCCCACGCCGCGGTCGCACTATCCTCGGCAGTGGCGCTGGAGCGGACCGCTACGAACGTCGTGCCAAGCTTTTCGAATTCCGCACGAATCTCTGTCGCAATATCTTCCGGCATCTTCGCACCGATAATGAGCGCACGAATGCGCTCGGAAGCTTGATCAACTGTGCGAATCTCCTGATGATTTACTGTATGGAAAATAGTATCGAGTTCCTGATTAAGGTTCGCCTCATCAAGAAAGCGGTCGAAAGCACCTGCGAGTATCACAAAGCCCGGAGGCACGGGTATTCCTGCTTGCGTCATCTCCCCCAGCGATGCTCCTTTGCCACCTGCAATTGCGGCGTCGGCTCTGCTGATTCGATGAAAAGGACGGATGATTTCCATGCCGTCAGTATGCTGCGGCACTGGCATTAAGTAAACTGAAATCGTGACTAGATTGCGATTTCCGCATCTGAATTGGTCGAGATGCATGCGGCGAGCTCGGTAGTCGGCGACCAGCCGCACTTGCCATCACCCTGACGCTCGCACGAGGAGTGCTGTTTGTAGCAGGCATACTCGGCGCGGTATTCGCAGGTGCTCATCATCTCCTCACCAGCCTCCCCACACAGCTGGCTGCTGCAGCCGCTAACTTCGCAGCCTTCGCCTACAATTGGCTCCTCGTCTTCTGCGACATAGTACGTGCTGCTTACGAATGTCCTCCCGTCAGGAGTGCGGCACTGTGCCGGATACGATTCCATAATCGGATGCCCTGCGCGAGCGCAATCATCAAATGATGAAATGGCGGGCGCATACTGCCGCTTGGCTATGTTGGAAAGTGCGAGCAAAAGCCCCGCCACGATAGCGAGCACAATCACAATCCCGATGAGCGGCAATGTCTTCATTCCGTTATCCATAGATACAGTGTACCAGACGCTTTTATCGGGGCTTACTTACCGCCAAGCGTTATAGTAGGCCTCACTCCCTCTTGTCGTTCAATGGATAGGATAGTCCCCTCCGAAGGGACTGATGCAGGTTCGATTCCTGCCGAGAGGAATCACTCAGCTTCAAAAAGCGCACTCAAAGATTCGCCGCT
>CAYGFN010000021.1:0-1069 GCA_964349145.1 uncultured Candidatus Saccharibacteria bacterium | reverse complement strand
TTCCTGCCGAGAGGAATCACTCAGCTTCAAAAAGCGCACTCAAAGATTCGCCGCTTTCGATGCGATGAATGGCGTCACCAAATATCTCACCAACCGAGACGACCTCGATTTTCGAAGAGAGTTGGCGGCCGTTCGCTATCGTATCGGTGACGAATATCTTTTTAATCGGCGAGTCGTCGAGCGTCTTATTCGCCTCGCCGGAGAGCACACCGTGCGTCGCCATCGCGTAGACTTCGCGGGCTCCGCTCTCGACGAGGAGGCTCGCAGCGCGAGAGAGCGTGCCGCACGTATCCGCCATATCGTCGACGATGAGTGCAATCTTGCCTTTTACATCGCCGATTAATTTCATGCGTGCGATTTGATTCGGGATGTCACGCTCTTTGTGAATAATCGCGAGATCCGCTTCTTTCATCATGCGCCTCGCGTAGCTCTGTGCGCGCACCACGCCGCCCGCATCAGGCGAGACCACCACGAGATCATCCGCAGCAAGCGCCGCCTTAAAGAATTCCTGCAGGTGCGCAACAAATACGGGCCGAGCGTACAGGTAGTCCACGTTGGTCGTACGGAAGAATCCTCCGATAGCATCGTTGTGTAAATCAATCGTGAGGACGCGATTCGTCCCGAGCGTCTCCAGTATCATCGCAAAGACGCGTGCCGAAATCGGCTCTCGTGGCTTCGACTTTCTATCCTGACGCGAGTACCCAAAATACGGAATGACTGCAGTAATCTCGTGTGCCGACGCGGCGCGTGCCGCATCTATCGCGAGAAAGAGGCGCGCCCAATTCCCCGCCGGCGCGTTCGTCGATTGCACGAGGTAGACATTGCGACCACGAAGGTTTTCTTGAAACTGCACATACTCCTCGCCGTCTGCAAATGTCTTGCACTTCACCGACCCCAGTGGGGCGCCCGCGCGTGCGGCGATTTTCTCTGCGAGCGGGTCGTTGGATCCTAAGCTAAATATTCGAAAGTCCATGAGAGATTAGTATACTCCTTCTTTTTCGGGCTGCCGAGAATTGAACTCGGGCTACATGACCCCCAGCCATGCGTACTACCACTATACGACAGCCCG
>CAYGFN010000020.1:11873-14704 GCA_964349145.1 uncultured Candidatus Saccharibacteria bacterium | reverse complement strand
GTGAGTGGCAGATTCCCGCGACACCGTCGGTCGCCAAGGTGGATCAGGGCATCAAGAAGCGTATGAAGCAGGGGCTCGTCGTAATAGGGAAGCCGGCCTCCGATATGGAGAAAGCGATGCACGAGTGGGAGGGCAAAGGATTCTCGCAATTTCTCATTGAGCCGCTTCTCCCGCATGAATCGAGCGAAGAGCAGTACCTCTCGCTTGAGCGCGTGCGCGAGGGGCTGCGAGTCTTGCACGCGGCAGGTGGCGGAATTGATATTGAAGAGCATCCCGAAAAAGTCGGACAGTATGTGATTCGCGGCGCCGGGGATGTTGCGGAGGTAGCGAAGCAAGCGAATCTTCCCGCAGATTTCCTGCAGAGACTTTTTGATTCATTCAATGAGAACTTTTTTGCATTTCTTGAAATCAATCCGCTCGTCATACAAAATGGCGTGGCGCATCTTTTAGACGCTGCCGTACTCGTCGACAGCGCGGGAGAATTCTTCACGACGAGCTGGGGAGGAGACGATGTCGTCCGCTCTACCGCAAAACATGTTGCGGAGACGCGTGTCGAAGCCCTCGCAGCGACGACTCCGGCATCCCTTAAGCTTTCCGTCATTAATCCTGATGGCGCACTTTTTCTCCTCCTCTCAGGCGGTGGCGGTTCCATCGTCATCGCGGATGAAGCGCAGCTCGAGGGCGTCGGCGGCGCGATGGGCAATTATGGCGAATACAGCGGAGGCCCCACGCGCGAAGAGACCTACCTGTACTCAAAAGAAGTAATCGGCATTCTCCTTGGATCTAGGGCTCCGAAGAAGGCGCTCGTCATCGCCGGAGGCGTTGCCAATTTTACCGATGTGAAGAAAACCTTCGCAGGCATTATTGATGCGCTGACGGAAAACGCCGAAGCTCTCCGGAAGGCGGGGGTGAAAGTGTTTGTCCGCCGCGGTGGCCCCAATGAAGCGGCGGGGCTCGCGCTTATGAAAACCTTTTTGGAAAAGGAGCAGTTGCTCGGATCAGTCACGGGATCTGATGCCGTGATTACCGGCGCGATCGACGAGGCGATTGCCTTCATAAAATAGTATGACGACTCTCGAGCGCGTTCGAAATGGTGAAGATGGCATTCTCGTCATCGGCAATCACGCCGGGATTGTGCAATCGATTCTGGATTTCGATTACATGGCGGGCAAGAAGCGGCCGTCCGTCGTTGGCATTATCGCGGGTACGCGCAAAGCACAGAAATTTTTCTTCGGCACGGGAGAAATCCTCGTGCCGTGCTTCAAATCTGTCGCCAAAGTCCCGTCTAGCTTGGATGCGCGGATCAAATGGATGCTGAACGCTCAGTCAGGCCGTCGCACCTTTGAGTCGACCGTCGCATTCTTCGAGCGCTTCCCGAACGCCCTCGGTGGCCACCTCTTTGCAGAGAATGTGCCCGAGATACATGCGACTGAGCTTCTCCGGCGCTACGGGTCAAAATACGTCATTGCCGGTCCCTCGGGTGTCGGCATTCTCGTCGCAGGTCACTTGAAGCTCGGCGCAATCGGCGGTGTTGATCTCGCACAGATTGAGGCAGGCAAGCTCAACAGCCCCGGCTCAGTCGCCGTGGTCTCCACTTCCGGCGGTATGACGAATGAGCTCATTCGGGCTGTGGCTGCACGGGGGAAGCGCGTGTCCTTCTCGATTTCAATCGGCGGGGATCGTTTTCCGGTGACCTCGCTTGAGGGCGTCCTCTCGATTGCCGAAAGTGATCCCGAGACCAAGTCGATAGTGTATTTCGGCGAGCTTGGCGGTTCCGATGAATACGAAATTGTAGAGATGATGAGGGCGGGGAAACTCACCAAGCCCATCATCTGCTATGTCGCGGGTGTCATCGACGAAGCATTTGATGAGCACATGCAATTCGGGCACGCCAAGGCGCTCGTCGCACGCAAGGATGAGAGTGCGCGCGCGAAGCGCGACGCGCTCGTCGCTGCCGGAGCAATTGCGCCGGAATCGTTCCCCAAGTTTCTCACGGCTATTGAGCAGCTTCCCGCAGACAGTCGTGATACAGTCTCCGATATACAACCGCCTATGAATCGCCAAGCCAGCATTCTCTCGACCCGTAAAATCGTAGACCTCGATGCGGTCCCCGTATTTGTCAAAGACGGCGCGCTTGTCGCGCAGCCGGAAAACGCCTTCGCGAGCGCGGCCATCAAAGCGCTCATCGGTCGCGATGTCTCGCACGAGACAAGCGCCCTTGTCGAGAACATTTTTGAACTGCTCATCGATCACGGCGGACATGTCTCCGGCGCGGTCAATACCATGATTACTGCTCGCGCAGGAAAGGACATGGTTTCGAGTCTCGCTGCAGGGCTTCTCACGGTGGGTCCGCGCTTTGGCGGTGCGGTCAATGAAGCGGCGCGTGCGTGGCACGAAGGCGCGATGAGCGGCAAAGATGCCGCCGCATTTGTCGAAGAGAAGACGCGCGCAGGACAGCTTCTCTCCGGCATTGGTCACCGCAAATACCGCGTCGGGGTTCCTGACCCTCGCGTTGCGGCCATTGCCGAGTTTGCCACGCTTCTCAAAGCGCATCCGCATTACGATTTTGCACGCGCAGTCGAGACGGTGACGACGAGCAAAAATGGAAATCTCATATTAAATGTCGACGGGGTGATGGCTGCACTCCTCCTCGACATGCTCTCCGAAAAGGACGGCTTCGCGGACGCGGATCTGCAGGAATTGATAGACGCGGAATTCTTCAATGCGCTTTTCGTGATTCCGCGAACGGTCGGCTTCATCGCTCACTTTATCGAGCAGAAGAAAAACGACGAAGGCCTCTTCCGCCTGCCGGACGAATTACTTTTCGAACA
>CAYGFN010000020.1:0-11773 GCA_964349145.1 uncultured Candidatus Saccharibacteria bacterium | reverse complement strand
TCTGCTGAAAATTCCCTCCGTTTCGCGCCGACGCGCTGCAAAGACCCCGTCACACATGCGGTGAGCGCGAGGCTTGGGTGGTAGAATTGAATGGATGCCCCCGTCAGATCATGAACAGGAGCGAATCGAGCGTTTGCGACGCGCGATGTACAGCCGCAACCTTGCGAGCAAGCTCACGGGGCGTCCTCGTCATGAGCTCGACGAAGTAGAAGGTGTCGTGGGAGAGGAGTGGATAGAGCCCGAGACCAAGATAGCGGGAGTCTCCATCGCCCCGCGCATTATTGATATTGCGCGCGGGGCCCTCAAGTGGTTCCTCATGATTGCCGTCGTCTTTTTTCTACTTGCGGTCGGCTTTTTCGTCTACTTCTTTACCCTTGGCGCCGGTTCCAATCCCGCTTCGCCGCACAACATAGATATCGCGATTACCGGACCTCCGACGATTGCCGGAGGGGAGAAATCTGAACTCCAGATAGCAATTTCCAACCGCAACAAAGTCGCCCTCGAAATCGCTGATCTCGTCGTCTCGTTTCCGCCGGGCACCCGCTCGCCAGCCGATTTCGCCACGGAGTTGCCGTCGACGCGGATTCCGCTCGGCACCATCGAGCCGGGTGGAAAGCGCCAGGGGACCATATCAGCGGTTTTTGCGGGGGCTGGTGCGACGCAATCCGACGTCAAAGTTGAGCTCGAATATCGCGTGGCAGGATCGAACGCAGTCTTTGTAGCGGAGCGTGACTATGCAATTGTGTTCCGGTCATCACCGCTCGTGATTTCCATAGATGGCAATACCGAAACTGTCTCGGGACAGCCCGTGCAGTTTACGGTCAATGTCGCGTCGAATGCGAGCGCCCCGCAGCACGATGTGCTCCTCCGCGTCGAATATCCGTTTGGCTTTACCTTTACTTCCGCATCGCCCGTGCAGAGCGCTCCGAATGTATGGAGACTCGGCGATTTCGCTCCCGGTCAGGTAAAGACAGTGCAGATATCGGGTACCGTGCGCGGCGAGCCGGGTGATGCGCGCCTCTTCCAGCTCTCTGCAGGTACGAGGAAGAGTGCGGAGAGTACGACTATCGATACGAAACTTGCGATGAATTCGCACCCCATTCGAGTGTCGCAATCATTCTTGGGACTCTCGATTGCAATTAATAGCGGAGCCGAATCGTCGGCATCTGGAGATCCGTTCACTGCGAGTATTCCTTCAAAGAATTCTGTCGTCGGTCCCGGCGAAACGGTAGCGGTATCGATTTCGTATGTAAATAATCTATCGATCCCGATTTCGGATGCAATCGTGGTTGCGCGATTGAGTGGCGTCCCGGTAGATGGCTCGCGAGTGCTCACCAGCGATGGCTTCTATCGTTCGAGTGATGGTGTGGTGCTGTGGGATAAAACGACTACCAAAGGAAAATTAGCGACCATCCCTGCAGGTGGCAGGGGAACGGTATCGTTTACCTTCAAGGCCCCCGAGGGTTCGACGGTCGGTGGGAGCGCGTACGTCGATATAAGTGTAAACGCGGCCGGGAAGCGCTTGTCTGAGACGAACGTGCCGCAAAGTTTGCAATCGGCAGTCGTAAAGAAGGTGCAGATTGCTTCCGCGCTGCAACTTGTCGCGCAGGGATACTACTACCAGAATCCCTTTACCGCTGATCGAGAAGGTCCGATGCCGCCAAAAGCACAGATGGAAACGAATTACGGGGCTGCATTTTATATTACGAACACGACGAGTCGGATTACGAAAGCAAAACTCACGGCACGCTTGCCGGCGTACGTACGCTGGCTCGGCAAGCAATCGCCTCCGGGAATCGATTTGTATGTGGATGGCAAAATGTTCCTCAGCACCGGACAGGCGGTGAATCCACCGGTCGGCGATCCGTGTCACGGCACCACGGATGTCTGCTGGTCTATTGGCACCATCGAGCCGGGTACGGGAATTGGCGGAGTACCGGAGAAGGCCGCGGCAATACTCATTGGCTTCACTCCCTCCGCATCACAAATCGGGCAGGTACCGGCGCTTGTCGAAGACATCGTGCTCACCGGTATCGACAGCGCGACCGGAGGGCAGATTAGCTGCGGGACCGACAAGGGCAGCTGTACGACCAAGGATATTACGACGAATATTTCGGGTGATCAGGGCTTTGATCCGGCTCAATCGACCGTCAATCCGTAAGCGCCATTCTATTTGGCCAGGATGTACGGTAGACTCTTCGTATGCACGAAGTCACCATGGACAAAATCATCTCGCTCGCGAAGCGGCGCGGCTTTATCTTCCCAGGCTCTGAAATCTATGGGGGCCTCTCAGGCACGTGGGATTATGGGCCCCTCGGAGTCGAGTTGAAGAACAACGTCAAACAGCTCTGGTGGCGGATGTTTGTTCAGAATCGCGACGACATGGCAGGTGTGGACGCTGCCATCTTGATGAATCCGCGCGCATGGGAAGCCTCGGGCCACGTCTCAGGATTTTCTGACCCGCTCGTCGAGTGTTCGAACTGTAAGAATCGCTTCCGGGCAGACCACGTAGAAGATTCGAGTACCTGCCCCTCGTGCGGCAAAAAGGGGACTCTCGGCGAGGCACGGCAGTTCAACATGATGTTTAAGACGCAGGTGGGAGCGACCGAAGATCCGACTTCGATTTCGTATCTGCGCCCTGAAACAGCGGGAGGCATGTTTGTCAATTTCAAAAATGTCGTGGACGCGCTCCACCCCAAGCTGCCGTTTGGTATCGCCCAAATCGGCAAAGCCTTCCGCAACGAAATTGCGCCACGCGACTTCATCTTTCGTTCCCGCGAGTTTGAGCAGATGGAGATTGAGTATTTCGTGAAGCCTGATGCGTGGGAGGCATCCTTCGAAGAGTGGCGGCAAAACGTGCATGCTTTCAACGATGCGGTCGGCATAGAGAGAGGTGCGGTGCATGAGCTTGAAGTTGCGGACGGCGATCGCGCGCACTATTCGAAGCGCACCATTGATTTCGAATTTGATTTTCCGTTTGGTCGCAAGGAACTCTATGGGCTCGCGTATCGCACGGATTTTGATCTGCAGGCTCATGCCGAGGCGAGCGGACAGGAGCTTTCAATCATTGTGGATGATGCAACGGGCGAGAAAATAATCCCACACGTAATCGAGCCGTCGTTTGGAGTGGACCGCACGATTCTGGCTGTTCTCGCGAGTGCCTATACCGAGGATGAGCTCGGCGGGGAAGTACGCACGTATTTGAGATTTGCACCGGCTGTCGCACCCATCAAGGCCGCCGTTTTCCCGCTCCTCAAGAACAAGCCGGAGCTTGTGGCCAAGGCTCGAGAGATATATGCGACGCTCAAACAGGAGATTCCGCAGATTATGTGGGATGACAACGGCAATATCGGCAAGCGGTATCGCCGTCAGGATGAAATCGGTACGCCATTTTGTATCACCGTCGATTTCGATACGCTTGGAGAGAATCCGGAACTGCTCGATACCGTCACACTTCGAGATCGTGATACAGGAGAGCAGCGCCGAGTGGAGGTGAGCGAGTTGACAAATCTCATAAAGAATGCAAAATAGTATCAGCTGGCGGGTACCCCTCTAATGTATTCGTGACAGCGAAACCCAGCGATTGGAGTACAAGACAATGCGAAATAGAAAGCGTGCGCGTACACCGCAGGTCGCGGTGGGCCCTGAGAAGTCGTCGGTGGTGGACATGTTCATCCCGACCAATCCGGCTGCATTTTCCGCGGCGGGAATCGAATTTGTCGGATTCGTCCATCTGCAGCACATGAAGGACAGGCTTCCGAAGCGGAGCGCAGAGCATTTGCAGCGGCACTTCAACGGCGATCTCGACATCATGTTCGCCGGCGACAATTATGGCAGCGTAGTGATCGGCTTCGACGTCCACACCGACGTCGCGAAGCTGCGCGAGTCGCTCCTGAAGATTGTCGGCGTCGACACCAAGGAGTGGCTGGCACCCCCGGACATGATCGAAACGTTCGCCAGAACGGTGCTCCGCTCGTCGCTCGCCGTCAACTAGTTCTTCAAGACCGGGGACTGTCACCCGTGGTGAGACTCGACCCCCTATCCGCAAGGAGAAGGGGTCACTTTTTTAAAAAGAGGCGCGTGATACGATGCGCCGTATGAGCGAGCGGATACTGAACATTTCCATCACCCCCGGGACAGTCGTGAAAGCACTCGTCATCCTCGCGCTTGCGGCGCTGTTCTACCAGATTATCGATATTGTGCTCCTGGTACTCGTCGCGATTACCATCGCATCAGCAATAGAGCCGGGCGTTGCGGCACTTGTCACACGAAAGATTCCGCGTGTCCTTTCGGTCATTCTGATTTATCTGTTGATGTTTAGTGTCTTTTTCGTACTTTTCTATTTCTTCTTGCCCTCTGTTCTCGAAGACTTTGCGGCATTCATTTCGCAATTGCCGACCTACCTCGAGAGCTT
This sequence comes from uncultured Candidatus Saccharibacteria bacterium, assembly GCA_964349145.1. Lineage (GTDB taxonomy): Bacteria > Patescibacteriota > Minisyncoccia > Phycocordibacterales > UBA2100 > UBA10103. Next base: position 7,359 of record CAYGFN010000020.1, on the reverse strand, counting down.
TACCCGCTCGGGCGCGTTTGATACGTACTCTACGATTCTCGGTCTCCCTTCGCCTTCAGCTGCTTCAGCAGAAGAAATGATGGCAGGAGTGCGAGGGTTCTTCGACCTCGGCGCCGCCTTCGGCAATCCGGTCGCAGCGGCAGGCGCAATTTTTGGCGGCCTTTTCTCATTCATGCTTGTCGTGGTGCTCTCATTCTATTTTGCCGTCGTAGACACGGGCGTCGACGATTTTTTGCGCATCGTTACACCGTCTTCGTATCAGTCGTACATCCAAGGCCTCTGGAAGCGCTCGCAGAAGAAGATTGGTCTCTGGATGCAGGGCCAGCTCATTCTGGGAGCGATTATCGGCATCTTGGTCTTTCTCGGGCTTACCATCATCGGAGTACCGCACGCACTCGTCTTGGCTGTGATTGCGGCGTGTTTTGAGCTCATCCCCGTATTTGGCCCTACAATTTCGGCGGTACCCGCTATCATGATTGGATTTGTGTACGGCGGTCCGTTCACCGGCCTTCTGGTCATCGGTCTGTATGTCGTACTCCAGCAATTCGAAAATCACCTCATCTATCCGCTCGTCGTCACACGCGTAGTCGGCGTGTCGCCGATTTTGGTCATTCTTGCGCTCATCGTCGGAGCAGACCTCTTTGGCTTCGCGGGCATCATCCTCTCGGTACCTGTCGCTGCCGTCCTGCAGGAATTCGTGCGCGACATCCAAGCAAAACGGCTGCCCTCACAGCAGAGCGCATAGTGTATGGCGCGACCACTGTATCTCACGACCACGCTTCCGTATGTAAATGCGGATCCGCATGTTGGTTTCGCACTCGAAATGGTGCAAGCGGATATCGTGGCACGGTACCGACACATTCTCGGTGACGACGTCTTTTTCAGCACCGGCACCGACGAGCATGGGCAAAAGATTTATGAAGCAGCCCAAAAAGCGGCTAAAAAACCGCAAGATTACGTCGATGAGTACGCCGCCAAATTCCGCTCCCTCAGAGAAACTCTGAACCTCTCTGAGGATTTGCATTTCGTACGCACGACCGATCCGCACCACGTAGCCGCCGCGCAGGAGATATGGCGCCGCTGCGCCGCTGCAGGGGACATTGAGAAGCGCACCTACAAAGGCCTGTACTGCGTCGGTGACGAGGCGTTTATGAAAGAGAACGACCTCGTCGACGGCCGCTGCCCGAATCATCCGAATATGGACTTGGTGGAGCTTGAGGAAGAAAATTATTTCTTCAAGCTCAGTAAGTATCAAGACCGTCTGCTTGAGTATCTCGGTCGCGCAGGTGTCATCGTACCCGAGTGGCGCCGGCAGGAAGCGAGCAAATTTGTCGAGCGCGGTCTCGAGGATTTCTCAATCTCTCGCGTCAAAGAGAAGATGCCATGGGGCATTCCCGTGCCTGACGACGACACACAGGTCATGTATGTGTGGTTTGACGCGCTTACCAATTACATCTCTACGCTTGGCTGGCCCACGGATGCCGAGGGCAATTTCAGGAAATTCTGGACCGAGGGGGAGGTCATGCAGATGGGGGGGAAGGATCAGGTGCGATTCCAGTCGATTATGTGGCAAGCGATGCTTATGTCCGCGGGTATCAAGAACACTGACCGCGTGTTCTACCACGGCTTCATTACGAGCGGGGGGCAGAAAATGTCGAAATCACTCGGCAATGTCATCGACCCGCTCGCGGTTGCGGATGAATACGGCATCGATGCACTCCGCTACTTTCTCGCACGTCACGTCCACCCGTTTGAAGATTCGGATTTTACGATGGAGCGCTTCAAGGAGGCGTACAACGCCGATCTCGCGAACGGTCTCGGCAATCTTGCGGCGCGTATCATGACACTCGCGGAGACGCATCTCAGCGAGGCAATCGCGCGACCAGAGTCGTCAGGATTTCCCGCGCCGTATACTGAAGCGCTGGCCGCATATGATTTCAATTGCGCTTTTGATTTTGTATGGAGCGAAATCCAGAAGTTGGATCAGAAAATCGCTGAGACAAAACCATTCTCTCTCGTAAAGACCGATCTAGAGGCGGGGAAGCGACTGATCGCGGAGCTTGCAACTGAGTTGTATGGTATCGTACGGCTCGTCACGCCGGTCATGCCTGAGACAAGCGCGAAGATTAAGGCGACAATTCTTGCCAACAAAAAGCCCGAGACGCTCTTCCCGCGCAAGGAGTAGCTATGGATACGACGACGCTCCTGTGGACGCTGGCGGCGACCCTGTTTGCCGGTCTCCAAACATTTTCCCAGAAGGTTGCTGCACAGGAAAAGCGCGATTCCGCATTCAACGGGTTCATGATGTATGCGGTTTCCGGATCACTCGCCGTTACTTTCCTCATCTTTCAACCCCCGCTCTCGGATGTATGGCCGCTCATAGCACTGTTTGGGCTTGCGGCGGGCGCTGCTCACGCACTTGGCAATTACATCCGCCTCGAGGCCCTGAAACACATCGATAGCGTCATCTATTTTCCCCTCAACAAGGTGCTCGGTCCGCTCCTCGTCCTCATTGGCGGTGTCTATATTTTCGGTGATAAGCTGTCTGTAGTTCAAATGATTGGAGTGGTGTGCTCAATCAGCGTACCGCTCCTTTTGATTTCAGGAGCTGAGCACACGCGTCAGAGCGATCTGCGTCGCGGTCTCTGGTTTGTCGTCATCTCAACGACACTCACTTCAGTCTCGATGCTTTTGACCAAGCAAGGACTCCTGTATAGCTCGGACATATTTTTCTTTCTCGTCATGTCGCAGGTCGCGGGCGTCGTTTCTTCCACCGCCATTTTCATTCACAAAGAGAAATCATTCGCGCATCTCACTATGCGCGATGTGTGGCTCGGGGTTGCGAGCGGGACGCTGGGCTTCATGGCGTACGCGACGCTTCTCATCGCGCTCACGACAGGGCTCGTCAGCATCGTCTATGTCATTCAGGCGCACTATATTTTGATTCCGATTCTGCTTTCAATTTGGTGGTATAAAGAGCACATTAATATTCGGAAGATTCTTGCCGTTGTGCTCTCGCTCACGGCTATCGGCCTCTTCTTTGAATAGCGGTCGTGACGCATATGCTCCCGGATACGAACATTGAAGTGCGCGTCATGAGGACCGGTTTACGAGCGGTTTTCGCGCTCTGTGACTTCATGCCGGGCGAAGTGATGTTTATGTGGGATGCGGACAATACATTTAGTGATGAAGAGTATGAGCGCATGTCTGCAGAACAGCGTGCGTTTGTTAGGCGCTTTGACGGTGTGTGGACATTTATGACAGAGCCGGTGTGTTTTGTGGGCCACGACGTGAATGCGAATGCACACTCGCGTCGGGGCACAGCGATTGCGCTCAAGGAAATACATGTGGGGGAGGAGATTACCATTAACTACGAGGCGATTCTCGAGTAGGCTAGGCGTACCACTATCCTGTGGGTACTATGTCTCTATGAAGTATTTTGATGCACATACGCATACCAATTTCATCGCATACAAAGACGATTGCGATGAGGTCATGGTACGCGCACGTGAGGCCGGCGTGGGCATGAATATTGTCGGCACCCAGCTCGATACGTCAAAATCCGCGGTCGAGCTTGCACGGGCGTACGATCATGCGTGGGCATCAATAGGGCTGCATCCCGTTCACACTGCTCGTTCATATCACGATACAAAAGAGCTCGGCGAAGGTGGTGAGGAGTTTACCTCTCGCGGTGAGATTTTTGATACCGCCGCATATGAGGAGCTCGGGCAAGACCCGAAGGTAATCGCAATAGGCGAGTGCGGTATGGATTACTATCGTGTCGAAGAGAAGACCAAGGAGGTGCAGGCAAAAGCGTTTATCGAGCAAATTGAGTTGGCGAATCGTCTGAATAAGCCGCTCATGCTCCACATTAGGAATGCGTACGATGATGCGCTCGAAATCCTAAAGGCGCACGCCAAAGTCAAAGGCGACGTACATTTCTTTGCGGGGGATTGGGGAGTAGCCAAGAGATTTCTGGATTTTGGCTTCACGCTCAGTTTCACCGGCGTTCTCACGTTTACACAGGATTATGATGAGGTCATCAGGAATACGCCCCTCGAGATGATGCTCTCTGAGACCGACGCTCCGTACATCACGCCTACTCCTCACCGCGGGAAGCGCAACGAACCCGCCTACATTCCGCTCGTCGTGCAGCGAATCGCTGAAATCCGAGGCGAAGACCCAGAAAAGACGGCTGAACAGCTGCTTCAGAATGCGGTGCGTGTTTTCGGGCTCAATATTGCATCTTGAGGGTTGATTTGTTAGAGTGCGCGGACTATATGGCTGAGGCAGTCATGGAAAACACGCAGGCTGAGAATGAACTCGGCGTCTCTCGCATTTACGAGATTGGATACATTATAGTCCCGACGGTCGCTGAAGATGCTCTCGAGCAGGCAGTGGCGGCAATCCGTGCCCCAATCGAGAAGGCGGGAGGCTCCTTTATTGCAGAAGGTGCTCCAAGCCTCACGCGCCTTGCGTACGATATGACCGCTCGCGAGGGCGATAAAAACGTCGATTACGACCGTGGCTATTTCGGCTGGCTCAAATTCGAGGGGACGACGGACGTCGCACAGGCGATTGATGAAGCCCTTCGCACGAACGCCCTCATCCTCCGCCACATCGTCTTTCGTACGGTCCGCGAGGACACGCGCGCCAAGATTAAGGCCCCTGCACTCCGCGAGGTGAAGACCTCGCAGGTCATGCGCGCCGCGCCGCGCCGCGAGGAAGAGACGGCCGCACCGGTCTCTGAAGCTGATTTGGACAAAGCGATTGAAGGCCTCACGAACGAATCATAAATATGTACATCAATAAGGTGATTCTTTTCGGCAATCTCACGCGCGATCCGGAAGTCCGCGCACTTCCGAGCGGAATGAACGTCTGCAATTTCTCGATTGCGACGAATCGTGTCTACAAGGACCGCGACGGCAAGAAGCAGGAGCAGACCGATTTCCACAATGTTGTCGTTTTTGGTCGTCAGGCTGACACGGTCAACCAGTATCTTAAAAAGGGAAGTTCAGCCTACATCGAAGGCCGCATGCAGACGAGAAGCTGGGAGCAAAACGGTGAGAAAAAGTACCGCACCGAAGTAATCGCAGATTCCGTGCAATTTGGTCCGCGTTCATCCGGTGGTGGAGGCGGCGGGAAGCGTGACGCCGAAGAGCAGGATGTGCCCCCGACGTCGTCCGCAGGCATTGATTACCCGAAAGATGATATTAACCCGGACGATATTCCGTTCTAGTGCGAATCACGCACATAAATAAAAGAAACTATGGCAAACATTCTTACACAAAATGATATCCAACACGTCGACTACAAGGACGTCGAGCTACTCAAGCAGTTTGTAAACCCGCACGGTCGTGTGTTGGCGCGCAAGCGATCCGGCCTCACCGCAAAGCAGCAGCGGGCAGTGGAAGCTGCGGTCAAGCGCGCACGCTTCATGGGGCTTCTGCCTTTCATCCAGAGATAAAATCCAGATTGTCAAAAGGTCCCGCGAAAGCGGGACCTTTTGTTGTGCAAACGCCTGATTAATACTGTTCAATCGCCGCAAGATCGGCATCAATGTCCGCCTGTATCTGTGCCATGTAAGCGTTGTCCACATCTTCTTCAATTGCGGTCGCCTCGTCGGAAGTCGAGAGCGATTCGTTCGACTGCACTGGGGCAGCCATCATGGTTGTGTCACTCGTCTCTGACAGTGGGGCAGTAAAATTTTGCTGCGCCATAAAGAAGTACGCGATTGCGCCGATGATAATAACGGCGATTGCGCCCGTCATGAGCGCCGGACTAAATGCACGGTGAGTAGGCGTGGCGGCGGCTCCGGTCGCTTCAGTGCTGAGGTTTGGTTCCATAGAATTCGGGGTGTGAAGAATTAATTGCCGCTTGTCGGCGTGCTGGTAGCTCTATCTGTCTTCGGACGTGGGGTAATCTCTTTCAGGGCTTCGAGCGCATCGCGGACTGATTCGTTTGCCGCTTTAATCGCGACCCGTGCCGCTTCGATTGCAGCTTTGACCGTCTCCATCTGAGCCTTTGGATCGTCCGAAGCGACTGCTGCGGCGATGGCAGCGCGTGCGGCATCGATTTTCGACTTCATTGACGCAATGCTCGTCTTGGCCGACTCACTGGCAGCGCTCGCGGCGCTTGTATTGGCTCCGGCCTCACTGAGCTTCAGAATGCGAGAGTCGATGCGCGCGAGGATCTGATCGAATCGAGTTGCAGCATTCTCGAGCCTACTGACTGTGATGAGCAAGTGTTCGACCACTCGAGCTTTCACATCGGCGCGAAGCCCCTCACGGGTCTCCTTGTTCTCATCACGCATCTCGACACGACGCTCCTTCGTATCCTCTCGAAATTCAGCACGCTCCGCGCGCGCACCTTCGATGATTGTGCGTTTGTCTGTCGATGAAGCCGCCTTTACGTCCGCCCGCGTCTCGATGCGCATCTTCTCGGCAGCGTTCCGTATTTCTACGTTGAAATCTCTGACCTCCGTGCGCATACCGGCTCGAATTTGCTGCGCGCGCTCGATTTCTGCGCGACGTTTCTCAATAAAGGCGCGATTTTCGGCGCGAAGCTCCTGCCCGGTGCGCGGCGGGAGTGCTCGTGGCTGCAGCGGCTCTGCTTCCTGCGCAGAAGCAATCGGAGTAATTGTCCCGAAGACGACAACGGCTGCGATGAATAAGAGGATGATGCGGGATCTCAATGTGAATTGCATGACGTACATTTTTAATTGTATAAGGGCGTGCGCCGCGGAGCGCACCAATACCAAAATTCTACCACGCTGTCTGTGGCAGGTGAGGAGGTCGAGGGGAGATTGTTTAGAGGAGCACGACCCCAGTACCACAGCGCTGGCTACGGGGTAGGCGTACCGCGATTAAAGCCTTTCCACGTATGAGCCGGACTCAGTATTCACGCGTACGGTATCGCCCGCTTCGACGAACATCGGTACGGTGAGATTGGCGCCCGTCTCGAGTACGACAACCTTATCGCCGCCCTGTGCGGTATTGCCGCGGGTATTTGGCGGGGCTTCCTTGACCTTCAGGTCCATTTTGACGGGGAGGCGTACTTGGATCATTTCATCGTCAAACCACAGAGTCTGCACTTCGGTGTTGGCCGTGAGGAATTTCGCGGCATCGCCAAGCATCTTGTCGCTTGCGGTGAATCGCTGGGATTTGTCCTTCGAATCATGAAAAAACCACTCGCCGTTGCGCTCGTAGATAAAGACCGATGTCTTCACCTCAGTCTCGGCCTCTTCGATCTTATCGGACACATGGAACGTCATTTCAGTGGTCGAGCCGGTCTTGAGGTTACGCAGCTTGGTCTGATTGACCGGCTTACGCTGCTGTTTGCGGAATACCCACGCGGAGA
>CAYGFN010000019.1:0-15005 GCA_964349145.1 uncultured Candidatus Saccharibacteria bacterium | reverse complement strand
CTTGATTGAGCGTATCTGCGAAACTGTGCACTGCTTCTGAGAACATCGCACTCGAACCCGACGAAAGCGCGACTGCGCTCTTGATGAGCGTCACGGCTGAATTGCCGAGGAGCGCCGCGACCACCGGCCCTATTCCCTTTCCCTGTGCTGCCATGCCAATACTCTATCAAATCACTGCGAGCCGCTCGCAGCTAGTACCCGCTACTTCAAACCCCGCAAGGGTTTTCTAGCGACTTTTTTAGCGGCATGCCGAGGCCTCAATAGCAGGGATGCTTTAGAAAAATTTACCCTCTTTGTATTCTTGCACGAGCGAAGCCGCTGTATCTTTTTCTGGCTCTTCATCAATATCACCTGCCCACTTTTCAGCATCCTCCAACTTATCGTTGACTAGAAAATTTAACAATTGAGTTATTTTGTTTGGATGATCAGCAGGTTGGTACTCAAGCGCTTTTGCCGCATATATTTGAGCAGCGGTTTTATCTTTATGTCGCCATACAGCACAACTGATGGAATGGTGGTACCAAAACCACAATATTTCTTGACGCCACTCTCTCTCCTCGACCGTTAGTGCGGAAGGGTTTATAGCTTCCAAAATGACCTTCACTTTATTTACTACGGACTCCTCATCGGCATAATCCCATGAACTAGAGCGCATTAATTTTTGATCTTCTACTGAATATAAATTGGAGAGTTCCAGAGGAGTCTTAGCCCCCAGCAAAACATACGCCTCTTTCGCGGGACTTTTCTCCACGTTAAAGATTTGATTCCGTTCGATACCGGGTTCTCTTTCCACATCTCTATTCTATCGCTTTTAGTCGCTTACCATACATCCGTCCGAGACACCTCGGAGGGATGTGCGTAGGCATACCTCCGATACTAAATACTTTGGGCGGGAGATGTTGAACGATGTTCAAACCTATTTCAAGTCAGTATCTGAATGGCAACGTTTCCCGGTACGAGAGGAGCACAAGAGGCGCTTACTGTTGAGGTCGTTTTGAAATTTGTGATTCGGAAACTTTTCCAAGCACGAAAGCACCGAGTTTATATTGGAACGTCGACTTGTATGTAACATTGTAGACGTTTGCAATGCCTCCCGATACCTCTTTTTCTACAGTCAAAGAAACAACGACGATGTTACTGTTCGCGTCTTTTTCAACTGATTTCACAACGCCTGGGACACTCATCAAACCAGTTTGCTTTTCTACGCCATTAGTATTTTTCATAATAGCGACAGAAGCGACGTTCAATGTACCTCCTCCATTCCACACGATAGAAACCAAAGCTTCTTTTACTCCGTCTCCATCAATATCAAGATAATTGATTGTATGTATGCTTGTGTACGAGCCATCTATATCTTTGCCGTTTGTAAACGTGTGCGTTTCTGTGGCTCCTCCTGCATCGAGTGAATACGTCTGGCTACAAAGCTGTGCGTCAGCGTTTGCATTATCGCAAGCGCGTAACTGTAAAAATGCTACATCATCCGCCGAGTTGGTAGCTGTTTGAGAAGTTGAAGGAGCGGGGGTAGGTTTTGGAGTTGGAGTCGGAGTTGTCGCGTTTGTATTTGTCGGTGCCTGAACCGTGGTGTGGGTCGTTGGTTGCTGTTGCGTCTGCTCTGTCGCCGAAAGGTCAGGGTAGTTTGGCTGCGTTGTGGGAACCGCATTTTGATGCCCGATGTAATATGCGCCGCCCCCGACAACGATTATTGCAAAAACACCCCAAATCCAAGTCTTCATAAAAAGAAAATTAAATGATCATCGAACACTTGAATGATAGCACTCTTGCGTTTGCGGAGGGGGTGAGATTCGAACTCACGGTGGGTCGCCCCACGGCGCATTTCAAGTGCGCTGGAATAAACCACTATCCGACCCCTCCTTGCTATTCGAGTAGCCTACCACTGAGCCAGCTTTTTTCTAAATAGTGCTCAGTATAATGGCAATTCGGGCAAATAAGCTCTAGGTTTTCTAAAGTGTTGTCCGTTCTGTCCCTATTCTTGTGATGCACGTGCAGAACCTCGACTTTATCGAACCCGCATCGCTCACACCTCTTACCCCGTGCATCAATCAAGCGTATTTTGATGCTTCTTTGATCTTTAACTTTATCTCGCGGGCTACCGATTTTATATTTGATACCCGCACGATGCGTATTGGCGCAGCTTCTGCTGCAAGTCTTTCTATGCTTACTTGAAAGTATCGGGGCTTTGCACACGACACAGGGTTTTTCTCTGCGCGACGACACACCGTAACACCTTTGAGTGCAGTATGCCCTTCCGTTGCTCCGTTCAAGTTCGATTGGTCTCCTGTAAATTGCATTCTGGCATGACGAACATCGAGTATTTGGATTTCTTTTGTAACGCTCCACCATTCGTCCATTATACCAATTCGATTTCGAGTATGTTCGCACGTAGAGCCGATGCTACAATTCTTTGAATGCCTGAGGAGCACGCGATACTGCGTTGGAATGCGTACGAACACGAACACATCGAGCGTGGTACCGATTGGTATTGGGCACTCGGAATCGTCGCCATTTCGATTGCGATTACGAGCATTCTCCTGCGCGATTTTCTCTTTTCGCTCGTCATCCTCGTCGCCGCTTCCGCAATCGCGCTACTCTCGCGGACACCGCCGGAGATGTCACATTTCGAACTCTCTGAGCGCGGATTGCGAGTCAATGGCCGTTTGCATCGTTTTGGCGAAATTATTTCCTTCTGGGTAGAAGAAGATCACAAAAAGGGTCGACCGCTCCTCCTCATCGACACCGTGAAATTTCTTTCACCAAACCTCATCATCCCCATAGAGCACGTCGAGCCACGGCTCATTCGAGCCTTTCTCTCTGAGCGCTGCAACGAGGTGCCGATGCAAGAACCGCTCTCGCACAGAATATTTGATTTCTTGAATCTCTAGTCGAGTGAGACTATCGCACTGAGACGGTCGTTGAGGCGGTCCGGAAATTGCCGCCAACCGTTTCGCAGCGCAGTACGACATTCATGGCTGTCGTGATGCCAGGCGTCTCGGCTGTGCCGCTCGTCGAGGTATTGCTGGAATTCTGCGTTGTGAACGCGGTGGAATCAGGTGACGAGACGACACACGATCGCATGCCTGAAGTCACCCAGCCGATGTGTGCACTCTCGCCTCTCGCGACACGCTGCGGCGTGGCGACCATCACAATCGAGGGCCGCGCGACCTGCACGGTGCACGATGCGGTCTTGGTCTGATTGTCTTCTCCCGTACACGCAAGGCTGTAGGTAATCGAACTACTGGTCGTTGGCGCGGTGGTCGTCGCGGTGCCTGAGAGCAACCCCCGTGTCGAGAAATTCGTGCCTACGCTCGATGTCGCATTATTGCCGCAGGTGTATGAAATCGAGACGTTCATGCCCGCGTCCGTGATGAGCGGTGCGCATGAAATTTCCGCAGTCGGCTGAATGGTGCCGATGATAGAACACTTCCATCCCGACACGCAGAGTGCGCCCGCTGAGCCCGAAGTCACCTCTTGCTCCCACGTACCGGCGCACGAGGTCGTTGGCTTCGCCGGAGGAGTCGGGCACGTGGTCAAAGATGACGTGGCGCACTGATTCCCGTTGCAGCCATACTGACACTGCTGCACGACACGGTCGACGCAGCGATCGTCTCTCTGATAAAGGATGCTGTTTTGGCAGACGGTTGAGGCTGCGCACGTACCGGGAGCTTGCGGCACACCGTTGCCTGCGGGAGGCTGCGATCCGTTGCCGCGAACATTTGAGCCAAGACATCCCGCGATGTTCGGTGCCACCGGCATTTGCATATTTGGGTATCCACCTCCGTATACTGGATACGCGTTGGCTTGATACCCTCCGTATCCCAGCCCACCCTGATACCCACCGTAATTGGGAGCTCCTGCGCCACAGCTACTGACTGATGCTTGTATAAAGCCCTGCAAGAATCCCTGCATTGCTTGCTGCCAGAAATTATTGTCCTGATTCTGTTGTAAGCGAGGCTGAGTGGGCACACGAGGATCCTGCGGCGTACGCGGCTGCGTGGTTCCGGTCACGGTGCCCGTGACTGTGCCGGGTGGCGGGTTTCCTCCGCCTGGCACTCGTGGAGGAGATTCGGTCCTCGGAGGCTTCGGCGCTGACGGGCGCAGCGTGGCAGGTGCTTTGCATTCAAATACTGCACTTTCTATGCTGTTCTCAACAGTACGGCACGTATACCCCAAGCTTCTGTATCGTGCGTAGTCATCAGGAGTAGTCACTCGCACCGTTTGCTGTGGCTCTTCGTTTACTTCGCGAAACTTATCTTGTTCCTGCGACGGCGTCGTCCCTGGCGTGGCTGATTCCCGTTTACTGTCCGGCCAAATTTTCTCAAAATCTTGAGGCGCGCCAAAACCACCGTCGTATTGTGCCTGATTCCAGGAAGCACCGGGCTTAAAATCTTCTTTCGTGACCAGTGAGGGTTCCTGGACAGGATTCTTATTTATTTGATCCTCTAATGATCTGGAAGATCGCGGGCGAGTTTCACTGGTATCACCTTCACCGAGCGGAGAGACTTCCGGGTACCATACAGCGCTCGGAGGTCGTGGACGCGTCTCGCTCGTGTCGCCTTCTCCGAGCGGAGAGACATCTGATGGTTTGCGATCAGCGATGGCGCGACTCAGCGCTGCGGTCTTCTCAGTTTCCGTCAGCGAGATTGTTTGACAATTGCGTCCCCATTCGACTATGCGCACGAGACCAGCATTGCACTTTTTCCCGTCAGCTATTTCGCAACCCCAATGCGAGGCACATTTCGCCTCTTCGCGCTTTATTTTCTCAGCAAGCGCATCTTTATATACTGACTCTTGGTCGATAGTGCCTGGACTTTCATTCGCCTCTTGAAAGCGCGGCTCCTCCTGCGGAGACATGAAAGTATTTGGGGCACTTTGTAGCTGATTGCCCTCGTAATCAGCACTGTCATATGTGGTGGCCGGTTGCCGCACCGCAGGAGTCAACCCCGTCTCCCCCTGCCCAATAGCCGTCGAGACACGCGCAAGATTCTGGTTCTCCAGTTGCAAGCGAGCGGTGTCTGCTTCGAGTCTCTCGCGTGCAGCGGGGGCACTCTCTCCCATTTCGCGGATGGCATCGAGATTGTTTTGGATGGCGGCGGTGTTTGTTTGGATTTGTTCTTGCTGCACTCCCCTGAATGTTTCCTGCAGATACGGAGGAAGCTGCTGGTATGCGTCGAGCGAGCCGGTCTTCGCTTGCTCGAGCGCTTTCTGGAGATCGGGACTGGCTTTGATTTGAATCTCCGATTTCACACCCATGGTGCTGCTGAGGACGCCGCTCGCAGCTGAGGCTGCGACAGGCTCACACTCGCCCGATTCGTTGCAGAGCTGCACTTCGCATCTCGTGGCCTTGCACGCTGGTGTGCCCCGCGTGCCGGGAGCACAGCGGTCATGTGCTTTCACTACGGTGTTGCCTGAGGATTCGCCGATTTTATAGAGACACCCCGGTACGCACGTATTGAGTACGTCCTGCGTCGCATCGAATTTTACGGATGCGTTTTTGTCTTGTTGGAGTTCGATGGGGGCTTTGCACGCTGCGTCTCCAGAGAGTTCTGCCTTTGGCTTGGTCTCTGTTTCGCCCGATGTCTGTGGCATCGAAGAAAATCCGCCGGTATCCCCCTCTTCCAAAAAAGCTACCCGCGAAGCGGCTGTCTGCGCCATCGGATCATTCGGGACGATGGCGTGGACCGCATATGCGACCGCCGAGAGGACGGCGACGAAGACGAGTGCTGCGAGTACGGATGTACCACGAGAGAAATCGCCGCGCCGCGGATTGAACATGGCTCAATCATGCGCCCTTTCCGGGCATCCGACAATTCATCAAATGTGGAGAGCGCTCCTAACGTGCGCTGGTGCAGCTATTCACTATTCCCGTGTCGGGCTTGCCACATGATTGCGGGTAACCGTTACCCCAGCAGGTATATCTGAGTGCACTGAGGTATGCGTGCTGATTCATGTTGGTCGCGACCGCGAAGCAACGTCCGCCGCTTTGTTCAATCGCGGCAACTACCGAGCCTTGGTAGCTGGGCACATACAGGCGGTCCTGCTGCGGAATATTTGGCGCAATTACCGGAAGCTGGCTTGTCGTGATGCGATTCGATCCCGTTTGCCATGGAAGCGGCACGGGCTTCACCGTCCTGCATTCAATCTGATTCGCGAACGGATAATTCGGGTGATTGGTATCGGTACATGGATTACCCTGAGAATCATAGAGTGGCGGCTTCGATGTGAGCACTGGTTGCTGAGGTTGCGATGGGGTCGCCGGTACGGTGGCTGGTGGCGTCTCCGGTGAAACCGTCGGCGTTCCCCCCGGTTGAGTCGGGCGCGGAGTCGGTTGCGCTCCCGGAGTCGCAGGCCGCGGTGGCTGAGGTGCCGCCTGAATGGGCGGAAGCGGAGGCAGCGGATTAAAGTATGGAGCGCAGCCATCGGCTCCCTTGGTTAGGGTGCATGAATAACTGCCTACGCCCGTCGCATCGCACCTGTATCCTCTGTTAACGAGATACAAGCGCTCACTTGAGTTTGCTGCACTGGCGAAACAAATCCCGCTCTGCTCTTCAATACCCGATGCAGGCGGTCTACCGTCTGGCCGCGGCTGCGGTGTGGGAGCTAGCGCGGGTGTCTCAGATTCTTTTTGAGACAGTAAGGTGTCGCACGGTTCGAGGTTGCGGTTACAAGGTACTTCTGTAGGCGGATCATCTGCCACTTTCTCTCCTTGTCGCGGCTGCGCTTCCAGTCGCCTTTGGAGCGATTCGTGATCGGCCTGCTGCTCAGGAGTCGCGATCAGAGGATCGTAGTTGAGCAGAGTCCGCTTTTCTTCTTCGGTCAGAGGAGCGGCGCTTTGCGGTTCATCATTTGCGAGCTCAAACGCGGTCGTCGGATTCCAGACGGCACGCGGCACCCTGACCTCTCCCAATGGTTCCGATGCAATGCTGTTTTCTCTCTGGCCGGGGATGCCAGTGGGATTTGCCGCAATCGTATCGTCTTTCCCAAGCTGGCGTTCCTGCGCCAATAGATTTAATTGTTGGACACGTTCTTCTGAACTAATCGTACCTTCTCTTGATTTCTTACTGAGCTCAGCCAACCGATCGGCCTCTTCTGGCGTGAGAGGTCCCGGGTTGTGGCTTACCGTACCGTGATCTCGGTGGCGCTGGAGGAGCCTATCTGTCTCTTCTACCTCCTCAAGAGTAGGTCGATTCGCAGGATTATTTGTTGCATACCCTTGATCGTTCTTCTCGAGAAGCTCTGCCAATCTCCTTGTCTCTCCATCGGTAAGCGCTTCCGTTGGTGCAGGAGTGAACGCTTCTCGCGCTGGCGTATCAATCGGCGGTTCCCATACCGCTCCCAGGTGACTTGGGGTGGGCGTATCAGCGGTGGGTAGAAGGTTTTCAACCGTGATGTTACCGCGCTTAATTTCGCCATTCGGATTTATGCTCTCGATATTTAAATCATTTCCAATTCCTGATTTTTGTGCGTTTAATGTCCACATCTCTGCAGTCTCGCTCACCGTACGGCCATCTTCTTTTAAAGAAAGCTCCCGAAGTCTCTCGTTGTCTGATTTGAAAAGTGGGCCCGGTGCTTGATCTTGGGTTCCGTAGGTACTATATCTCGTCAAGAGGTCATTGTATTCCGCTGATTCAGCAGGATCACTGAGGACCAATTCGCCAGTTTGAAAATTACTATTAGCGTCATTCAAAAGTGCCATGCGCTCCATCTCGGTGCGAGAAAGGGCACGGCCGGGCTCGAGAGCGGCATAGCGCGTCCGCTCCGATTCTTGAGAGATTGAGTCAGGGCTTTTTTGCGGACATTCGCCATCAATCGCGCCTGCCGCAGATCCGCACGGACCAAAATGAGCAGCTACGTTGCCTCTCGCGCCATCAGGCGATTGAACCTCGGCAAGTTCGTGCTGGACGGCTTGTTCTGCGAGTAACGGACGCGGTGGCTGTGTGTAATCTTCTTCGGAGTATTCGAGGGGTTTCCAGACGGAGAGCGGGACGGTTCCCAAACACGCGTTGGTTGCGGCGCAATTGTTTGCCCCGAGATTCACGGGGTTTGAGTCGGCCGGCGGGCACGGCACCGCTTGTGGAGCATCGCCCCCGCCGGCGGATGCCATCGCACAGGTGCCGTTACTATAGCGGATCATGCCGGACGGCAAATCAGCATCGGGGTCGTAATCAGTTTTATGTATGTTGGGATTCCATTCGGCTTTCGGCAATGTGTAGTGACAGCCCGAGTAGTCCTCACAATTTTCCGTATTGTAATCAAACGTCTGCGGACTTTGATTAACTTCTTGGAAACCCGCCTGCTCCTGCGGCGACATAAATGTATTCGCGGATTTCTCCTGTGTACCTTCATAGTCAACACTGTCATAGTGAGTGATTGGCTGCGGCGCAGTATTCGGAGTAAGAGAAGATTCTCCCCCAAACGCCGTCGAGACACGCGCAAGATTCTGGTTCTCCAGTTGCAAGCGAGCGGTGTCTGCTTCGAGTCTCTCGCGTGCAGCGGGGGCACTCTCTCCCATTTCGCGGATGGCATCGAGATTGTTTTGGATGGCGGCGGTGTTTGTTTGGATTTGTTCTTGCTGCACTCCCCTGAATGTTTCCTGCAGATACGGAGGAAGCTGCTGGTATGCGTCGAGCGAGCCGGTCTTCGCTTGCTCGAGCGCTTTCTGGAGATCGGGACTGGCTTTGATTTGAATCTCCGATTTCACACCCATGGTGCTGCTGAGGACGCCGCTCGCAGCTGAGGCTGCGACAGGCTCACACTCGCCCGATTCGTTGCAGAGCTGCACTTCGCATCTCGTGGCCTTGCACGCTGGTGTGCCCCGCGTGCCGGGAGCACAGCGGTCATGTGCTTTCACTACGGTGTTGCCTGAGGATTCGCCGATTTTATAGAGACACCCCGGTACGCACGTATTGAGTACGTCCTGCGTCGCATCGAATTTTACGGATGCGTTTTTGTCTTGTTGGAGTTCGATGGGGGCTTTGCACGCTGCGTCTCCAGAGAGTTCTGCCTTTGGCTTGGCTTCGGCTTCTGTGGTGGCAGAAAGAGCAGTGTCTCCTGATTCCATTGCGAGGGTGGCGGAGGCGGTTTGGGACGCTGGGGCTGATGGAATTAATTCGTAGACTCCGTAGGCAGCCGTGGCAAATACGGCAAAAGATAGGAGCGCGGTCAAAACAGATGCTCCTCGCTCATAGTGCGACATGGCATCATCATGAACCCATCACGATGCTTTTCCAACGAGCGAATGTGGAGAGTTGTTCGAAAATACCTATGAAAAGTCTCGGGGTGTGCTACATTGGCCGTTATCTAGCTCCCGTCGTTCAATGGATAGGACGCAACCTTGCGGAGGTTGTGATGTAGGTTCGATTCCTACCGGGAGCACAAACGAGCGAAAAGAGAGAATTTATTCTCGCTTTTCCGAGAGCAGTACTCCCGGCATGCCTATACCGGGAGTACAAGTGAGTGAAGAGAGGGCTTGGCAGATTCCGCATTCAATGTGAGCACAAGTGAGTGAGACGTGCGCATAAGTAAAACGACCCCTACGGGGTCGTTTTACTTTGAGGCCGATGAGAGGCGCTTTACGATGCGCGATTTCATGCGCGCCGCTGTGTTTTTCTTGATGACACCGCGCTTCGCGGCCTTATCGATTGCCTGCTGGACAGCCGCGAGCGACGAGGTCGCTTCGGATGAGGTCGTCGCAATCATTTTCTGGATGCCTTTCACGGCAGACTTCATCGCACCCTTGCGGCGTGCATTGTGAAGGCCGCGTCGCTTGGAGACGCGTCGAGCCTTACGTGCGGATTTTGTCCGAGCCATATGTGGTGCGATATTACACAACTTCCTCCTTCAATGCAATCTACTTGCCCCGTGCTCTCTTGCCGCTCATACTGAGTGCATGATCGGACACCTACGCGGAAGCGTCACCAAAATTGGCTCGGGATTTGTGATCCTTTCATGCGGTGGTGTCGGCTATAAGGTCGCGGCGACGCGTGCGGCGCTCCTCCCCCTCCGCGAAGGAGAGGAGGCAAGTCTCTGGACACACCTTGCGGTGCGCGAAGACATTTTGGATCTCTACGGATTCGCCGACGAAGAGGAGCAGCGTTTTTTTGAGATGCTCCTTACCGTTTCCGGTATTGGTCCGAAATCAGCGCTGGCGATTCTCGACATTGCGAGCGTCGAGACGCTACGCAGCGCGATTTCGACAGGCCGCTCTGAATATCTCACTAAGGTCTCCGGCATCGGACGAAAAACCGCGGAGAAAATCGTGCTCGAGTTGCGCGACAAGGTGGGCGCAAGCGCGCATGACGAGGGCGCATCGCTCAAGGGCGACGAGGAAGCGCTCGAAGCGATGAAGGCGCTCGGCTATACAGGAGCCGAGGCGCGCGATGCGCTACGCAAAGTTCCCAAAGACATCGAATCGAGTTCCGAACGCTTACGGGAGGCCCTCAAGATAATGGGGAGATAGTATGCGTACCCTCAAAAACGCGCTCCGTGCGATTCTTCCCGAGTTTTGTATCTCTGCGTATCACCTCTTCCTCGCGGAATGTGCCACACTGCTTTTTCGTCACCCGTCTCGCCACATGCTGGTCGTTGCCGTGACGGGCACGAAAGGCAAATCATCGGTCACCGAAATGGTCGCGGCGATTTTGGAGGCGGCAAAATTTCGCACCGCGCTCGTCAATTCCATCCGCTTCAAGATTGGCGAATGGTCCGAGCCCAACACGACTCGCATGTCGATGCCCGGAAGATTTTTCTTGCAGCGGTTTATGCGCCGTGCGTACGCCGACGACTGCGATGCGATGATTATAGAGATGACATCCGAGGGCGCGCGCCAGCACCGCCATCGCGGCATCGAGCTCGATGCGCTCATTTTCACCAATCTCGCACCTGAGCACATCGAATCGCACGGCTCGCTTGAAGCATACGCGAATGCGAAATTTGAAATCGGTTTGGCGCTTGCCCGTTCACGGAAGCGCGAACGCTACATCGTGGCGAATGCGGGTGATTCCGAGAGCGCTCGATTCCTCGCGCTCCCCGTCGAGCACGCGCTCCCCTTTTCTCTCGACAATCATGCGCCGTGGGAAGCCACGCCGGAAGGCGGATACTTTACGCTTGACGGTCAGCGGATCTCTATCACATTGCCGGGAGAATTCTCTCTCAAAAACGCGCTCGCTGCAGCAACGCTCACGCGCGCAATCGGCGTGAAGCCCGCAGTCATCGCATCCGCGCTTGGCACCATTCGTACAATTCCCGGACGCGCGGAGCGCGTCGAGGCTGGCCAAGACTTCACCGTCGTAGTTGATTACGCACATACTCCCGATTCTTTGAAGGCTATCTACGAGGCGTACGCAGGGCGACGACGTATTTGCGTACTCGGCGCGACAGGTGGAGGGCGAGACAAGTGGAAGCGGCCTGTCATGGCGGGCGTGGCTGATAGTCTCTGCGACGCCATTATTCTCACCGATGAGGATCCATACGATGAGGACCCGCGCGCAATCGTCGACGAACTAGCGGCGGGCATCAAGCAGCACAGTCCTGAAATTATCATGGACCGACGCGAGGCAATTGCTCGCGGTATCGCTCTCGCACAGTCGGGCGACGCCGTCATTATTACCGGCAAGGGTACCGATCCGTCGATAGCACGGGCAGGAGGCACGAAAGAGCCGTGGAGTGATGCGCGTATTGCGCGGGAGGAAATAGTGAAGCGACACGCTATATAATACGTACATGATTAAGACGATACTCGGATGGGTACTAGTACTGCTCATCGTGGCAATCGTCATTCTCCTCTTCATCAACGGCGGCGGTATCAAATCGATCCTTCAAACCGCAGGTTCTGCTCCCTCACTGCGAGAATTAATCTTTGGTGACTCGTCGCCGCTTTCGGATTTTCAACTTCCCGGTCAGGGGGGCATCATAAACGCTATCGGCATCGATGTTGAAACGGGGGGTGACATCTCCGGATACGAAACGGTCACGACCGCAAACGATGTCGCACTTGCCGAGTACGGGACTCCTTCGCGCAGCGTTGGCACGGTCACGCTTCGCGCCGTGAATGCGCACGCCGCAAACGCACAAGAAGAATACGTAACGCTCACCGCCTCTCCCGAGAACAGCGGCGCAGTTACGGTGAGCGGCTGGTCGATTCATAGCGTGAAAAATGGCGCGCGCCTGATTGTCCCCGTGGGCGCACCCTCGTTCGTACCGGGATTATATAACCGAGTGTCCGACGTGACGCTCTCCCCCGGCGGCAGTGCGCTCGTATTCACTGGCATTTCTCCCGTCGGAGTGTCGTACCGTGAAAATAAGTGCACTGTATACGTAAACAACGTGCAATCGTATGCGGCATGCGTGAGCGCTTCGCAAAATGCTCAGGATTTCCAGCTCAGTACGTGGCGTCTCTACGCCGGATTTACGAAAGAATTTTGGAGCAACGCGGGCGACACCCTCCTCCTCGTAGATCGTACGGGCGCCGTCGTCGATTCGACGAGCTACTGAACACCGAAGAGGATCACGCCCGCCGCAACAGAGACATTGAGCGATTCTTTCATCCCCCGCATGGGAATTTCTATGAGCTCGTCGCAGGCATTGCGGAGCGCGGGAGAGAGCCCGCGCACTTCATTCCCAAACACGAACGCCGTCGGTACCGTGCATCGATATTCACGAAAATCGATGGCCCGATCATCGAGCTCTACTCCAATTACGCGGTAGCCCCGAGTGCGTAGCTCACGCATAGCTGCATTCGCCGTTGTTTTGTATTCCCACGGAATGACATCTTGGGCACCGAGCGCGGTCTTTGCGATGTCCTTTTGCGGACGACCAAACCGATCGATGGGTATAGGGGTATAGCCGGTGAGGATTATCCGGGCCACCCCTGCGGCATCGGACGTGCGAAAAATCGAGCCGACATTGTGGGCGCTGCGCACGTTGTGAAGGACGACAATTTTCTCCTGCATACGCTCACTATACGGAATACGCTATACCCCGTGAGATAGGCATCTGTACTATACGTCGTAATCTCTAAACTCCTTATCTCACGGGGTATACCCCGTGAGATATTTAATTACTAATTTCCCTGGTAAAAGCGACTGAATTATCTCATGGGGTATACTATCGCTATGCTCAGTCTTTTCCCGCAGCTGCTTTTTCTCTCGCCTTTTGCGGCGCTCGCGATACGCATCACGCTCGGGCTCCTCTTCGCATTTGCCGCATGGCAACACCTGTCGCGCCGTGATTCGCTCTCACGCTCGCTCGGCACATTTGAGCTCGCGCTCGCGATCGTATTGAGTATTGGCGCCTGGACGCAAGCAGTCGCCCTCGTCGGCTTCCTCGGCATGGCAGCAGGACTCGCGATTCCAAAAATCCGTGCATACCCGATTTCGACGGTACTTCTCGCACTCGTAATGAGTGCCACGCTCATCGTGACGGGCGCCGGCGCTTTCGCCTTCGATTTGCCGCTCTAAAAACTACTTTTGCTGTGCAGCTTCGATAAGCTTCACCGCTTCTTCTTTGAGCGCGACAGTTGTTTCGAGCTCTTTCACCTCATCAGAGATTGCTTCGTGAAATAATTCAACGGCGAGCTTTTGCTGTATTTCCTCGGGGAAGTCGGTGAAATGTTCCGCGATGAAATCTCGGACCTGATCTTCCGACCCTGCTACGAGGAGCGCCTTCAATTGTTCGAGTGCGTCATTCATACTATCTTATGAGAGTTCTTTTTTGATATCGGGATCCGCTTTCACATCAAAGAGTGCACCGAGTATGGCGATAAATACCCGCGCAAATACGCCACCTTGCTTTTCATACTTGAGCTGCCGATTCTCCTCACCGCCGTAAAAATCATTTTGCAAATCCGTGAGCATCGAAGGATCACCGGCAGTGGCACGTCTCTTCGCCTCACGAAATTCCTTGTCATTGGCACGTCGATACTCTTTGGCCCGTCGCAGAGATACCGCCTTGGAAAGCTGCTCGCTCTCCGTCTGCGCTTCACCAAAACTCAGTTTCGCTTCCGAGCCCTCTTTAAAGGTAGGCTGGCTTTCATCATGTGCCCGCGAGAGTGCCGTGCGAAAATCTCTGTTTGTCACCAAGAAAGTACGCAGATAATCTCCGAATTCTTTTGAAACCTGTTTGCGCTCATTGATAAGCTGTCCTAAATTGACCCGAGAAGAAAGATCTGCTGCAGCCGCTTTGACTCCAAAGTCGTAAAAACTGCGCCAACCATCCCGCTGTCGGATATGCGCCTTGAGCATTGTGCGAACTGCGGCAGTGCGATCGCTCACGCTCACGTGCTTAAGCGCGTCCAAAACCTTCGCGTCTTCGGTAATACCCTCATTCTCGCAGAAGGTCCTTATTATCTCGCTCGCCTTACCGTCGCGAATCGCAAACTCGTTGAGCTTTTCGATTTCAGTTTGAATGGCTTTGAAAGCTCTGGGATCCTTAAGGGCCAAGTCGGGCAACCCTTTCTCGAGCACACGTTGTATGTCACCGAGACGCTTGAATTTGATGAACCGTGTAAATACGGCTGAGTTCTCCAGAACATCCGTTTGCCATTCCTCTATCGTTTTAAAAGACGCCTCCCCTGTTCCCTCCTTTTTCTCGAACGTCTCGAATGCCGCTTGCAACCCGATAAGATCACGCTCCGTATACTCGCCTTTTTTGTATCCAGCAAGAGCCGAAATGAGCCTATCTTTGCCCGGCAGATGATCAATATAGAGCGCGAAACGCTTGCCCCTTTGGGGGTCACGTATGCTTTGATCAAAGTCCATCTGCTCATCGGCTGCCGAAGCTTCCGCAGGATCGGACACCACAGGATTAAGTTGCTTTTCCAATCTTCGCGATGCACTTTCGAATGCCATAGTGATTTGATGGTACCACGCAGAAAAACACTCCCCTCAAGGCATGTGCATGGTCTCAAAACAAAGCAAATGCTATAGTCTTTTTTACTCCCGCCCGTAGCTCAGTCGGTAGAGCAACTCCCTTTTAAGGAGATGGTCGTTGGT
>CAYGFN010000018.1:8208-15721 GCA_964349145.1 uncultured Candidatus Saccharibacteria bacterium | reverse complement strand
GCATATGGAAATCACGAAGCTCGGACACTGCTGCCTGCTCATCAAGATTGATGGCCTTACGGTGCTCACGGATCCGGGCGCGTTCTCAGATGCGCAGGATGCCGTGACGGGCGTTGATCTCATCCTCATCACGCATGAGCATGCGGACCATCTGCACGTGGATTCGCTGAAGCGCGTCCGAGCGAATAACCCCGAGGCGGTCATCATGACCAATTCTGCTGTCGGCAAAGTGCTGGAGGAGGCAGGGATTGCGCACGAAGTACTCGAAGGCACCGCTTCGACGATGTGTAAGGGGGCAGCGATTCAGGCATGCGATGGCAAGCACGAGGAAATCTTCGAGGATTTTGGGCAGGTGCAAAATACCGGCTACTTCATCGCGGGGAGGCTATTCTATCCGGGGGATTCGTTTACGGTGCCTGCTTCACCAGTAGAAATCCTCGCACTCCCTGTGGCCGGACCGTGGTGCAAGATTTCTGATGCGATTCGCTACGCGCTCACCGTGAAGCCGCGCGCAGCATTTCCGGTGCACGATGGCATGCTCCAGAAAGAGCGAATCGGAAGTGCGCACGGAGTGCCTTCCCTCGTATTGCCCAAGCACGGCATAGACTTCGTCGTGCTCCGCGGAGGGGAGAGTCATACTTTTTCACAGTAGTCACACGGAGCTAGAGGTTATGCCCCACGTCACATCCTTGCGATGATGTGTCCGGGCATAACTCAAGAGATTCTCTGTTGAGAATTTCAAGGTTATAATCAACATATGAATCCCGTTAGAAATCGCGGACGAGCAGTAGCGGGAGCACGAGAAGTGCTTGAGTTTATTAGTCATAACCGAATAGGGTGCGGCTCCAACTTGTCCGCGTCCTATTTCTAACGGGATGAATATCCGCATCAAGACATCCGATTACAAGATGCCCGCCAAAGTAGCCGACTATCTCGACGAAAAGATTGCGGGGCTCGAAAAGCTCCTTGGCGATGGCGCTGAGACCGCCCGATGTGAGGTGGAGCTTGGGCGAGCAAGCGGCAAGAAGCACAGTGATCACCAGTGGTTTGCGGAAATCCAGATGAAGCGCCCGGGCGAGAAAGCGCTTGTAGCGCGCAACAACGAATCATCCATCAACGCAGCTATCGACAATGCGCGCAACGAAATGCGCGCGCAGCTCCTCAAAATGAAGACGGTCAAGAAAGACAAAGTGCGCAAGGATGCGGGGAAGGCCAAGCGCCTCCTCCAGAGCTAGAGCGGCTTTGCTCCCGAGCGGAGGAATTCGTCGTACGTCATCTCATTTTTGCCCTCGGGCTTCACGCGCATAATCTGCAGTCTGCTGTTGATGATTTCTGCGTCGAGGATTTGCACGCGCAGTTTCTTGCCGGCTCGCTCGAAGAATATGTATGTGCCCGGCCATCCCTCGAAGGCCCGGATTTTTAGGAGATTCGTGCGCGCATCGACATTCAAGTCCAAGAGACCGTCTTCTTTGACGAAGACCTGGCAGTACGTGGCCACATCGTGATTCTGCTCGCGCGGCTCGATTTCTCCCGCAATGTATTCCGGCAGCACGTGCGCAAGGAGAACGCCGCCCTCGTGCGCGAGAAGCGCATCGAGATCTTTGCCGTGTGGAGGCCACTCGGAAATATTCACTTTCTTTTGCGCGATGAGCGCCCCCTCGTCCATACGCTCGTTGAGGAGCATGATGGATACACCGGTCTCTTTTTCGTCATTCAGAATTGCGGAGCGGATTGGTGAGGGGCCGCGGAGGCGCGGGAGGAGCGACGGATGCACGTTGACTACGCCATGCTTCGGAATATCGAGAAACGCCTTCGGCAGGATGGTCCCAAATGAGGCGACGATAAACACATCCCAGCCGCCCTCTGGCGCATCCGCTCGCAACTCCGCAATGAACTCCGGCGAAAGCGTTGCCGATGCGTAGGTCTTCTCGGGAGAGAGGCCTGCAGCCTCTAGCGCCGCGAGCACGCCTTCGGCAAGCGGGTGAGTGCCGAAAAAGACGGAATGAATTTTACTGCTGTGGGGATTCTTCTTCATACAATTCGGTGGCTTTGTCTGTATAGAGGATGGCATTGAGGTGATCCGTCTCATGCTGAAAGATGTGCGCGAGGAAGCCGGATGCGCCGCGCGTAAAGACTTTGCCGTGTTCATCATATGCGCGAATCGTCGCCTTCTCCGCGCGGGGAACCATACCCCAGTGGCCGCGGATGGAGAGGCAGCCTTCGTGCTTATCTTTGCGACCGCGCGAAAGCTTCGTCATTTCGGAATTGATGTACACCTGATCGGGGAGTACAGGAATCTCTTGCGCGTCGTCACCCTTCTCTGGCTCGTCCGGCGCGTTGCGCGCATCGCGGGCAAGCGCGCGGCCCGAGACGATGAAGAGCTTCACGGGTTCGCCCACTTGGCATGCGGCGAGCGCGACCCCGAAATCCTCGAGCGCAAGCAATGCTTTCATATCCTTGATGAGCTTCTGCACAGGTGCGCCCGTGATTTCCGCTATCGGAATATCGCGCGAAATTTCCCGCAGTGCGGGATTGAGAGATTCGGGAATGATTTCTCGCTTCATGCGCCAAACTATACCCCGTGAGATACATGCTTTCCACCGTGAGAGTTGTTTGAGGCATTGTCGGGAAAAGAGTTCGCTGTGCGCAGAGTGCCTATCTCATGGGGTAAACGTGGCTCAGGGCGAAAAATGAAGTGGTGGTAAACTGGCGGGATGAATCCCGTTAGAGATGCTGCAAGCTGGTATGTATATGTGTTGAGAAGTAAAAAAGACAAGAAGTGGTATACGGGCTTTACAAACGATCTTCGGAAGCGCCTCAAAGAGCACGCTGCTGGCGCGAACGTTTCAACGAAAAATAGGGGACCGTTTGAATTGATATATTATGAAATGTGTCGCAATAGAGACGACGCCAGGGCTCGAGAATTATTTCTAAAATCTGGCATGGGTAAGCGTTACCTCAACAATCGCTTGAGGCGCTTCCTATCTCTAACGGGATGAAGCACATCAGCGCGCACATCAAGCAAAAAGCCGCCGCCACACGGGAGACAGAGCGCGGGGAACTTATGATGTACTTTTGCGAGCAGCTCAACAAAGGCCGTATTCGCGACGGCTACTCTGCGATTACTATCGGGCGCATGGGCAAGATGCTGCAGGAAATCCCGACCAAGGATCTCTACTACCTCAAGAAAGTGTGCGACGATTCAGCGAATTTCTCGAAGAAATTCTGGTGGGAGCTGGATCCGAAAAAGCATGTGAAAGAAAAGGATAGCGGGAAGCAGTCGTAGGCTATACCCCATGAGATATCCGCTCGGTATCTAAGTGAACTCAGCTTTTCGAGAGTCTCTGATTTATCGCACCACCTGTATTTTTATCTCACGGGGTATACAATTGTCCCTCATGGCATTTTCATTTTCTCCCAAACTAGGCATTGATCTCGGCACGACGACCGTACTCGTATTCGTCCCCGGCAAAGGGGTGGTGCTCAACGAGCCTTCCGTCGTCGCCGTCTCGCTTGCCGAGAACAAGATTCTCGCAATCGGAGAAGCGGCGAAAAACATGATTGGCCGTACGCCCGATGAAATCACCGCGTACCGCCCGATGAAAGACGGCGTTATTGCGGATTATCGTGTGACAGAAGCGATGCTTCGCTACTACATCAAGAAAGCGCTCGGCAAATGGAATCTCTTCCGGCCCGAAGTCATGATCTCGGTGCCCGCAGGCGTCACCTCCACAGAACGACGCGCCGTCGTCGAAGCCGCCACGAAAGCGGGTGCGCGCGAAGCCTATGTGGTGAAAGAGCCTATTCTCGCTGCCATCGGTGCCGGGATTCCCATTCAGGAAGCGCGGGGACACATGATTGTCGATATCGGGGGAGGCACTACCGACGTCGCTGTCATCTCGCTTGGCGGCATCGTGGCATCCACCTCGGTCAAATGTGCGGGCAATCGAATCGATCGCGCGATTGTCGATTACATAAAAAAGAATTCCAATCTCTCCATCGGAGACAAGATGGCCGAGGAAATCAAGATTCACATCGGCTCTGCCGTGCCGGTAGAAGAAGAGCTCACGATGATGGTCAAGGGGCGCGATCATCTCACGGGCCTCCCGCGCTCGATAGAAATAGGCACCAACGAGGTGGTCCGCGCTATCGGCAAGGAATTGCGCACCATGGTAGGAGCCATCAAGGATGTCTTGCAGGAGACGCCTCCGGAACTTGCGGCGGATATCATCGACAATGGCATTACGATGACGGGCGGATCTTCACAGCTGCGGAATCTTTCTGAGCTCATTTATCGCCGCACGGGCGTGAAGGCACGTATGGCCAAGGACGCGCAGTATTGCGTCGTGAAAGGTACGGGAGAAGCGCTCAAGCACCTCGACACCTACAAGAAGGCGATTATCTCCAAGCGCTAATCAGCGCTGGAGTTTTGAAATATCTTCTACGAGTTTGCGTAGCTCAATCTGGATGTCGGCGAGCGTTTTCTCACGCTTGGCATCTTCTGCCTCAGCCTCCGTCATTTCCTCGACGTCTTCGCTGATGTCTTCGACATCTTCCTGGATTTCTTCCACATCCTCCTGCATTTCGTCGATGTCGCCCTGAATTTCATCGATATCTTTCCCGACTTCCGCGATTGATTCTGTCGTGAAGTTAATCGTCATCTGGATAAAGAGCGAAAGGTAAATCGCTTCGAGACTGACAATCGTCGTGAGGATGAGCAACATGCGCTCAAATTCGACGACTTCGAGGAGCACCAAGGCAAAACTCGCCATAAAAAGGACGGTATGCACTGCAATCGATATCGGTGAGCCTACCCACCGCGTGAGGGCAAGCGCCGTTTTCTGCATACCTTGGGGCTCGGACATACCGGGGAGTATATCGTATTTAGGACATGGTAATAGTCGGGGGTCGTTCGCGCCCGACACCCCACGTCGCACTTCGGGAGGAGTGCGTCCGGGTGTAACTCTTGAGATTCTCTGCTGAGAATCTCAAGGTGATACCCAATCTCACATCTCTCTCGAGATGTGTGCGGGCATAACTCAAGAGATTCTCTGCTGAGAATCTCAAGGTTATACTCCTTATATGAATCTTGTAGGCAATGTCCATATCGCGCAGGGTGGGGAGGCAGCAATCCCGGCAATTCTCGAGCTTGTGCGAGCGCAGGGTATCGAGACAGAGGGTAACCCCGATATCGACATACGAGTCTATCCGCAATTCAGCGTCGACGACGCGCGGGCGCTCTGTGAGCGAGCGATTACCCGAGGCGTCGGGGGCACCCGCCGCGTGTTTATCGTCGTCGCAGGGAATCTCACGTACGAAGCGCAAAACACTATGCTGAAGACACTTGAAGAGCCGGCAGGGGACGCACTTTTTTTCTTGGTCGTGCCCTCGCCGGAGATGCTTCTCTCCACGGTGCGATCGCGATCGCAGATGCTCACACTTCCCGAAGATTCGAGGATTTCAAAAGTCGACGCACACGCATTTCTCGGCGCTTCCGCGAGCGCACGTCTCGACATGCTGAAGCCTTTGATTGATAAAGATGAGGACGATGTGCGCGATACGGCGGGCATCATTGCATTTCTTGCGGCGCTTGAGAGAGCACTTGCCGATTTTTCTCGGAGCAGACGCTTCGACACACCCTCGCGTGAGGGTCTCGAAGCTATCTATCGTGCGCGAAAATATGTGGGAGACAAAGGCTCGCTCGTGAAGGCGCTGCTTGAGCAGGTGGCGCTTATCACGCCGCGTGCGTAAGGCAGGTATACCCCGTGAGATAGACCGCACGGTTTGTCTGACAGGATGCTAATGCGCGCAAGAATTTCGAGCGCCTCGGGTTTATAAACAGATATCTCATGGGGTATAATACAGGCATATGGCAGATTTCGATTTTAAGTCGCTTGATCAGAAAATAGCAGACGCCAAGGAGTGGCTCGCCAAAGAGTATCGCGGTTTGCGCACCGGCCGCGCCGCTCCCGCAATTCTCGATGGCGTACAGGTGTCCGCATATGGTTCCATGATGCCGCTCAAGCAGGTCGGCAACATCGGTGTGGAGGATGCGCGCACGATTCGCGTCTCCGCGTATGATGCGGGTCTTTTGAAAGACATCGAGCGCGCTATCACCGCAGCGAACCTCGGGCTCGGTACTTCGTCTGATGGTTCGAGCATTCGCGTCTCGTTTCCGGAGCTTACCTCGGAGCGCCGTGAGCAGCTGATAAAGCTCGCGAAGGGCAAGCTTGAAGACGCTCGCACGAGTGTGCGGCTCGCTCGCGACGAATCGTGGAAGACGATACAGGAACGTGAGCGCGAAGGTACCCTCACAGAAGACGACAAATTCCAACTCAAAGATGAATTACAGGCAAAAATCGACAAGGTAAACGAAGAGTTGGAAGCAGTGTTTGATGGCAAGGAAAAAGAGATGAGTTCATAGGCTCGCATCGTACTCGAACATGACCACCGCGATACTCGTCATAGTGATTCTCGTGTTTCTCATCGTGGTCCACGAGCTCGGGCACTTTTTTGCGGCAAAGCTGTTTGGAGTCACCGTCGAAGAATTCGGCATCGGCTACCCGCCGCGCGCGATTACGATAACGAAGATTCGAGGCACCGAGTACACACTCAATTGGATTCCCTTTGGCGGATTTGTGAAATTGCTTGGCGAGGAAGCGAATGCGACGCGCGTGCGCGGGAGTCTCACGGATGCGCCGCGCTGGAAGCAAGCAATCATTCTCGTGGCCGGTGTCACCATGAATGTGCTCGCCGGATGGCTGCTTTTTACCGGTGCATATGCGCTCGGAGTGCTCCACCCCGTGGATTCATATTCAGAGGGTGCACGCCTCATCGTGACGGATGTCGTACCCGGCTCGCCGGCGGATGCGGCGGGGATTCGGCTTGGCGATGACGTACTCGCGCTCTCGGATACGCGCGGTGCGCACCTCGATGCCCCCACACCGGAGAATGTCGTCGCATTCGTGAGTGAGCGCGCAGGGCAGGAAATCACGATTGATTTCGTCCATCTCGGCGCGACGTCGTCTGCGATTATTCGACCCGCGCATGCGGTCGTGCCGGGTGAGTCCGGTCGACCTGCCGTGGGTATGGGCCTTGCACTCGTGACGACTCAGGCGGTGCCGCTTTCGGATGCCTTTGTCGAAGGATTCCGACAGACGAAAGCCGTCTTCGTACTTTCGTGGAAAGGGTTGTGGGAAATCGTGAGCGGCTTTGCACAGGGTGGTCCAAATCTGCAAAACGTGACGGGTCCTGTCGGTCTCGTATCGTATGTATCAGAAGCGGCACACAGCGGATTTGGATACGTACTTTCACTCGCGGCGTTCATATCGGTGAATCTTGCGGTCATCAATCTCATTCCGATCCCGTCGCTCGATGGCGGTAGGCTCGTCCTCATCGGGGGAGAGATGGTGATGCGACGCAGCGCACCGAAGCTATTCGTACGATTCTTCAATACGCTCGGAGTGGCGCTCATCATTATGCTGATGGTGGCGGTGACCTACCAAGACATCGC
>CAYGFN010000018.1:0-8108 GCA_964349145.1 uncultured Candidatus Saccharibacteria bacterium | reverse complement strand
CTATGCGGCAATCAAAGCTCTTCACCAAAACCAGAAAGACAGCTCCGAAGGACGAAGTAGCCAAGAATGCTCAGCTCCTCATTCGCGCGGGTTTCATACATAAGGAAATGGCGGGTGTGTACTCGTATCTGCCGCTCGGTTCGCGCGTGCTCGGAAAAATAGAGAACATCGTGCGCGAAGAGATGAATGCTGTTGGTGGTCAGGAGACGCGCATGGCGACACTCCATCCGAGTGAGAATTGGAAAACCACCGGTGGATGGGATGCGGTGGACGTGCTTTTCAAATTACAGAGTCGCACGGAGAAGGAGTATGCGATGGGGCAAAGTGAAGAAGAAATCGTCACCCCGATTGCGCAGGAGTATGCCGCATCGTACAAGGATCTGCCTATCGCCATCTACCAAATAGGACAGAAGTATCGCGACGAACTGCGCGCGAAGAGCGGCATTATGCGAGGCCGCGAATTCGGCATGAAAGACATGTATAGCTTCCACGAATCACAGGAAGACTTCGACACATTTTATGAGGCAGTGAAGCAGGCGTATTTCAAAGTCTACGCGCGCTGCGGACTCGATGCCAAGGTCACGGAAGCATCGGGGGGTGCGTTTACCGAGAAACTCTCATATGAATTTATGGTCCTCACGGACGCGGGCGAGGATGACATTCTCTACTGCACACACTGCACGCATTGCGCGAATGTTGAAGTATCCAAGGTCGCAGAGGGTGCCGAGTGTCCGAAATGCGGCAAAGCCGAGCTCAAGAAGGCACGCGCGGCAGAGGTCGGCAACGTCTTCGATCTCGGCTCCAAGTACCCAAAGGCATTCGGGTATGTGTACAAGGATAAGGAAGGAAATGATCAAACACCCATCATGGGATGCTACGGCATCGGCACGACGCGACTCATGGGGACGGTGGTGGAAGTACTCTCTGATGAAAAGGGAATCGTCTGGCCGAAATCAATTGCTCCCTACGACGTACACCTGATTGCGCTTGCGGGGGGTAATGCGGAGGTAGCCTCGGAAGCAGACAAGCTCTACGAGCTTTTGCGCGAGCATAACATCGACGTGCTCTACGATGATCGCGACGTGCGCGCCGGCGAGAAGTTTGCTGATGCGGAGCTGATTGGTATCCCGACGCGCCTGGTCGTTTCGGAGAAAACGATGACCGAAGGCGGGTATGAGACGGTAGATCGAGCATCGGGGACCAGCGGCTTCGTGTCGGATAGCGGCATTATTGAGTTCCTGCAAAAATAGCGCCGCATATGTTTACGAGCCTTATACGAATTAAAGATCGGGTGTTGTCGTGGTTCTCCAACGATATCGGAATCGATCTCGGCACCGCCAACACACTCGTGTACGTGAAGGGCAGAGGCATCGTAATTTCTGAGCCCTCTATCGTGGCGCTCAACACAAAGACAGGGCAGGTGGTCGCAGTAGGGCAAGTCGCGAAGGACATGCTGGGGAGGACCCCGCCGCACATCCGCGCAGTACAGCCCGTCGTCGACGGCGTCATTTCGGATTTCGAAATTACCTCGGAATTGCTTTCATACCTCATCAATAAGGCACAATCAGGGCACACGAAATTGCTGGGCCCTCGCGTAGCAGTCGGCGTGCCTTCGGGCATCACCTCCGTCGAAGTGCGTGCGGTGCGCGATGCCGTGCGGGCAGCGGGCGCACGCGAGGTGCACATCATCGAAGAGCCGCTCGCTGCCGCTATCGGCATCGAAATGCCGATTTGGGAGCCATCGGGCAGCATGATTATTGATATCGGTGGCGGCACGACAGATATCGGTATCGTCTCGCTCGGCGGGCTCGTGAATTCTCGCAATGTACGTATTGCAGGAGACAAGCTGAACGCCGACATCGTGAGCCACATGCGCAACGAATTCAAAATATTAATCGGTGAGAAAACAGCGGAGGAGATCAAGATCGCCGTCGCAAATGTCTCGCAGGGAAGAGAGCGCATTGATGTCATCGTGCGGGGCCGCGACCTCATCTCTGGTCTCCCGCGAGAATTGGTGATTACAGATCAAGACATCAGAAATGCCATCGGCCACTCCATCGAGGAGCTCGTCGAGGCAATCAAGGAGGTGCTCGAGACCACCCCGCCGGAAATCATCTCGGACATTATGGAGAGTGGAGTGCAGTTGGCAGGCGGTGGCGCGCTCATCAAGGGCCTTCCGGAATACCTGTCGCGCGCTATCGGCATTCCCGTCGTCGTCGCACATGATCCGCTGACCGCAGTGGTGCGGGGGACATCGACCGTATTGCACGACCTCGAGCGCTATCGGGAGACGCTGCTGAAGAGCGATGACGAATTGGTCCCGACTGAGTAGTGTCTACCCCGTGAGATATATCGCTTGATTGCGGTAACCAACGGTAGCGCAGATGCACTAAGCTGCTCGGAGAGTTTCCACGTATGTATCTCATGGGGTATATTTCGCTCATGCGTCCGTCAGGTTTTTCCCATCGCTCACTCCATGGAGACAAAGAGGGCCGTCGCAGACTCTTTGCGATGACGGCGCTCGTCGTGCTTATCATTTTGATAGACACCTTTACCGGAGGATCGGTGCGCGCCATGGTGCGGAATGCGGCTGCGTCAGTGTGGTTGCAGAGTGAACACGCTCGCACGGCGATTGCTGAGAACGGTTATTTCTCGAGCCGTCGCGCATTGGCAAACGAAAACGCGATGCTTCGCGAACAAAATGCGCAGTATCGCGAGAAGGCAGTGGCGCACGATGTGCTCGCGGAAGAGAATTCGCAGCTGCGCGCCTCGCTCTCTCTCGCGCAGAACAAAACAGGCATGACAGCCCCCGTGGTCTCATCCTTCAAGAGCTCACCGTATGGCACATTTCTCATCGGCGCGGGCAGCGGCGATCCGATTGCCGTAGGTGATTTCGTCGTTACACAGGGCGGATTTGTCGTCGGTGTGGTGAGTGAGGTGCTCCAAAAAACTTCGTCTGTCCGCGGTGTGTTTTCTGCAGGCGAAGTGACCGATGCATTACTGGGGCAGACGGCTGTTGTCGTCACGGGAGATGGCGGGGGAAATGCGCATACGGGTGTCCCACGCGGAGTCGAGGTGGCCGAAGGGGATCCGGTGGTCGCGCCAGCGTATGGCGGACGAGCAATCGGCATCGTCGGGCGTGTGGAATCTTCTCCCACAAGTCCTGATCAGCAGGTGTACATCCGATTGCCCGTAAATCTCACGACGCTCCGCTACGTCTTTGTTCTCCATGCCCCGTGAGATATGCACTCGTTCATGCATAGTAAAGTCAGGGCTATACTCGAATTCCGAATCAACGGGAATATTTTATCGAAATATCTCATGGGGCATGAATAATTTTCGCTTGGCTATTGCGGCCATCGGATTTATCGGCGGGTTCATTGCACCGCCGTGGATACCGATGCTCTGCATCGTGGTCCTTGCACTGCGATTCCGCGCCACAGAAGCAATCGTGCTCGGGCTCCTCATTGACGTACTCTGGCTTCCCGCGGGATTTCCGGCAGCTCTGCCGGTCTATACTATCCTCGCGGTCGTCATTGTGTGGGGACTTGAGCCCCTGCGCCTAGAGTTTCTGCGCTAAACCCCATAAAAGATCCGCCTGCGTCGTTGCGGAGCCTCTGCGATTCACTCATCGTACGATATGCCCCACGTCACATCCCAGCATGGATGTGTCCGGGCATAACTCAAGAGATTCTCTGCTGAGAATCTCAAGGTTATACTGAAATTATGCGATGGCGTAAACGACGAATCATTCACGAGATAGCTCCCGACGAAATCTTTCTCGATTCGTCGAATCTGCCCGAACACAATACGGGGCAGTTTGAAGGGCGAGTGGCTCGTCCGGTGTCCTTTCGGTCAATCATCGGCATCGGCTTTGTCTTTCTCGCCATCATCACGCTGTTTGCGTATCGCGCGTTTTCGCTCGGAGTACTCGACGGAGCAAAATACGCGCACATTTCCGAGAACAATACTTTCGATAAGCGCATCCTCTTCGCCACGCGCGGAGTGATATTTGATCGGACCGGATTGCAGATCGCATGGAATGAAGCGCAGATTGCTACCACGAGTCTGCACATGGCGACCTCGACAGATCAGCGAGGCATCTATGCGCTCCGTGAATACTCGCCACTCGACGGTCTCTCGCATCTCGTAGGATTCACTCGATATCCGAAAGCAGATTCCGCAGGCGAATGGTGGAGAGAAGAATACTCGGGCGTCGCCGGCGTCGAGCTCTCCTTTGACGAGGCACTTCGTGGGGTCAACGGCAATACGATTACTGAGCGCGATGCGCTCGGCACCGTCCTCCGACAAAACATCGTCGATCCGCCGGTCAATGGCACCGATCTGACGCTCGCGATTGATGCCGAGATGCAGAATAAATTGTTCACGACTTTGCACGCGCATGCCAATAGAAACGGCTTCCGTGGCGGAGCGGCTGTCATCATGGATGTCCGCACGGGCGAGGTGCTCGCTCTTACGAGCTTTCCCGAATACGACAGTCAAGCATATACCGATGGCAACAACGCCCATGTCGCGGCGATGACGAAGGACGCGAGGACACCACTCCTTAATCGCGCTGTCTCAGGGCTCTATACGCCGGGATCTATCGTCAAGCCGATATTTGCGATTGCCGCGCTGAATGAAAAGATTATTTCTCCGGAGAAAGAAATTCATTCTGTCGGTGCACTCACGCTCCCGAATCCCTACGACCCGTCCAAGCCGAGTATCTTTCGCGACTGGACCGTACACGGCTGGGTGGACATGCGCACAGCAATCGCAGTCTCGTCCGACGAATACTTTTACGTGATTGGCGGGGGATTCCAAGGACAAAAAGGTCTTGGCATCGCAAAGATTGATGAATACTCGAAGCGATTCGGACTCGAAGATCCGACCGGCATCGATCTCAAGGGGGAAGTCCGCGGTGTCATTCCCACCCCCGAATGGAAGGCGCGAATCTTCGGGCCGGATGATCCGTGGCGAATCGGTAATACGTACCATACCTCCATCGGTCAGTACGGCTTTCAGATCTCGCCATTGCAAGCCGTGCGCTTCACTGCCGCAATCGCCAATGGGGGAAAGCTCCTGAAGCCGCAGCTCGTCGCGAGCTCGACTGCCGAATATACAGAGATTGGGATTCCGGATGAATACTTGCAAGTCGCGCGCGAAGGTATGCGCCTCGCCGTCACGTCCAAGCGCTCCGACGCGACCGTGAAATCACTCTACCTCGCGGGTATCGAGATTGCGGCGAAGACGGGCACCGCACAGCTCGGATCACGCAATGAATACATGAATTCATGGTCGGTCGGCTTCTGGCCCGCGAGTAATCCGAAGTACGCATACGCTGTCGTGCTCGAACACGCTCCCGCGGGTACTATGTCGGGCGCGGCCCCCGGACTGCAGTCATTCTTCCAGTGGCTCGTCGCAGAAAAGCCTGAGTACGTGAAGTAATGCACACCTTTTTAGTGCCTTGCGGGGAGGGTGACACACTGTATAATGCTCGCACGCGCCACGGAATCCGGGCGCGTTTTCGGGCTCTTAGCCCCACACATACCTATGAACGAAGACACCAATTACCTCAGCAAGGAAAAATTCGACGAACTTACTACAGAGCTCGAGCATCTGAAGACTGTTCGGCGTCGCGAGATTGCAGAGCAGCTCGAATACGCGCGCTCGCTCGGCGATTTGTCTGAAAATGCCGAATACGAAGAGGCTCGCAATTTACAGGCAGCCACCGAAGACCGCATTCGCGTCATCGAAGAGCAGCTGAGCCATGCGCGCATCATCGAGCACACGAAGGGCTCGACGGTATCGCTCGGATCAATGGTCACCATTCAAAAACAGGGCGAGAAGGAGGAGCACAACTATGAAATCGTCGGCTCCGCTGAAGCCAACATGCAGGAGCACAAAATCTCGCACCTCTCTCCGCTGGGTTCCGCACTCATGGACAAGAAGAAGGGGGATACGTTTACCTTCGACACGCCAAAGGGGCTCCAGAAGTATAAAATCGTGAATATTCAATAGCCTCGTGAGACTCAAAACCGCCCCGAAAGGGGCGGTTTTGAGTCTGCTACAATGGCGCTCATGAAGTCGGCTGAGATGGATCTGGCGCAGGCTCTCGCGAAGGCGGCGGGGGAGATCATGCGCAAGAATTTTACGCTTAACATGAAAAAAGAGTGGAAGGCAGATAAGACGCCGGTCACCCAGACAGACCTCGACATCAATGCACTCGTCCTCAAGGAGATCAAGGCGAAGTATCCGGACCACAGCATCCTTGCTGAGGAAGGCGATGATTTCTCCGCTGATCACGAGCACGTATGGATTTGCGACCCGGTGGATGGTACGCACAATTTCTCCCACGGCATACCGACGGCCACGTTTGCGCTTGCACTCACAAAAAATGGTGAGAGCGTGCTCTCTGCTGTATACGATCCATTTCTTGATCGCCTCTTCACCGCTGAGCGCGGCAAGGGGGCGATGCTCAATGGTGCACCCATGCATGTATCGCGTGGCGCCGAGCTGAAGCACACGGTAATCGGTATGGGCAAGATGACCGGTGTGCGCGACCTTATCGCGACCATGTCTGCGCTGCGTCCGCACGGTCCGCGCATCATCACCGGGCTTTCTATCCATTACATGTGCGCACTCGTCGCTGCAGGAGAATTTTCTGCGACATTTTTTGGTGGGGATTTGCCACACGACATCACCGCATCAGCACTCCTCGTAGAGGAAGCAGGCGGACGTGCGACGGATCTCTTTGGCAAGCCGAGTGAGCGCATGGATCGAGAGCAAAAAGGTCTGCTTGTCTCCAATGGAGTCGTGCATGATGCACTCCTCGGTATTATGGAGAGTGCAGGAGCTTAATAATTTATTTCATCAGTATGAACCTAGAATTATTGAAACAGACAGCAGCGAGCATGGTAGCGAGCGGGAAGGGAATTCTTGCCGCAGACGAAAGTACCGGCACGATAGAGAAACGATTTATGAAAATCAATCTCGTCTCGACGGAAGATAATCGCCGCGCCTATCGCGAAATGCTTTTTACGACGCCCGGGCTAGGGGAGCATATCTCCGGGGTAATCATGTACGACGAGACACTTCGCCAGAGCACGTCGAATGGCATTCCATTCGTTCAATTGCTTCAAAACGAGGGAGTCCTCCCGGGTATCAAGGTAGACGAGGGGACGAAGGAGATGGAAGGCTCTCCGAATGAGAAGCTCACCAAGGGTTTGGCGGGTCTTCCCGAGCGTCTAAAGGATTATGCAAGCAGGGGAGCCAAGTTTGCGAAGTGGCGAGCCGTGATAACGATAGGCGAAGCGCTGCCAACGGATGCAAATATTGCTCAGAATGCGAAAGATCTCGCTGCGTACGCCAAGATGTGCCAAGACGCGGGCATTGTACCGATGGTGGAGCCGGAGATTTTGATGGACGGTACGCATACGCAGGTGCGTTGTCTCGAGGTAAGCGAGAAGACGCTCGTCGCGCTTTTCGAGGAGCTCGATGCTGCAGGCGTCGCGCTCGAAGGTACGATTTTGAAAACCAATATGATTGTTCCCGGCAAGGAAAGCGGGGAGAGTATGACGGCAGAGGAAGTGGCGGATGCGACCGTCGAGCTCTTCCGGCGCGTCTTGCCGGACACGCTCGCGGGGCAAGCATTTCTCTCGGGCGGTCAGAGTGAGGTCGAAGCGACAGTGCATTTAAACGCTATCAATCTGCGCGGGCCATTTCCGTGGAATCTCACATTTTCCTACGGCCGCGCGCTCCAGGACTCTGCGCTGAAGACGTGGCAGGGTCTCGCTGCCAACGTGGGTGCTGCGCAGCAGGTCTTCGCGCACCGCGCGAAGATGAACGGCCTCGCCTCGGAAGGGAAGTACACCGGCGAGCAGGAGTAAATGATGGACGAATAGAATTTCGTGAGCTATTCTGTGGCTCACTTGGGCCCTTAGTAAAGTGGTATTACGCGGCATTCGCATTGCCGAGGCGGGGGTCCGATTCCCCCAGGGTCCACCACTTCGCTCCGACAGAGTCGGAGCTCCGCGGTGCGAGCAGCGTGACATCAAACTAGTTAATCAGCCAGAGGTGGAGATTGAGGTAGGCGATAAAAAGTGTCC
>CAYGFN010000017.1:3080-15880 GCA_964349145.1 uncultured Candidatus Saccharibacteria bacterium | reverse complement strand
ATCGTGCCGACGTTGACGTGCGGCTTCGAACGATTGAATTCTTCTGCTGCCATAACTGCGTTATGTTAAAAACTAATATTCGGTTTTATCCGACAATAAAACCTCATACGACGTCTTCACTCGATTGAAATGCGAGCAAGCTCTCATTTCTCTCTCGCTAGCCGTCGTAACCGTTCCGGAAGGTTTTTAATCCATCCGAAAACGACGTTTAATTTGCCAACGCTTTTTTGGTGCTCTGCGGATTCTTCTCCCAATCTCCCGCGCTTAATGCAGTTCGCTACGCTGCACGAGGAAGACTCAGTAAAAAGAATACCTGCCTGCCGGCAGGCAGGCGCACAGAGCGTGCGTGGGCACATACTAACAGAGAAGGAGGAGGGGTCAAGAATCCCCTTCTGGGGAATTCGTGGGGATAGACGCCCTATTTATATATACTCGCCGCCTCTTACGCTGCGTCCTTCCTAGAGACTCGCGGGCAGCGCATTCAGTGCTGATGTGCCTTTAGCAAGTGATCGCAAAATCGTAAGTTCGACATCGGGAAGATCTGAAGCGGTCCTCCAAAGAGAAAGGGAGAGGAGGACGTACGCGCTTCCATGGGTTTGCAATTCACTGTCCGACATCTGTGTACCCCTCTCATTGATTTGGGTCACTACATTCTCATACCGGATCCACGCTTCCGCAAACGCTCGCGCTTTCGGGATATCTGTCCCCGAATACGCACGAATAAGGCTCACGAGCAGGGCCGCATCCTTGTACTCTTGAGACTCGTACACCGCTTTTGCCCCCGAGACCAGTTGTTCCTTCTGAGGAACACTCCACATGGTGCTGGTGGCGATCGTATCTGTGCGTCGCTCCTCTCCGCGTATCGCGAAATCAACGTATTCGCCCCTGTTGGTCGCTGTGATAAACAGGTCGATGACTTCGTCCTGATCAAACTCCGGAAGAGCAATCGTCACCATCCGCTCAACGCCTGAGACAAATTGTTCAGAACGATCTATTTGCAACACACTTGCGATCGCAACACGAAATTGCGTCGTAATTTCAGGCGAAGTAGCAGAGAGGGCGATATCGAGGTAATCTCGATCGCCATCATCAGTACGAGCAGTCTGGCCGACTTTCAGAGAGAAATGCGCAATGCTATCGGTTGCCAAATCAGAGTCCCATCGGATCAGATTATCCGACGCGGATGCGCATTGCGCAGCCAATTTTGCTCGACTCTTAGGACCGATGTATCCATACCCCGTCGTCGCAGCGGTACCGGAAGAAGCAATACCGTTAGCTCGCTGCCATTTCTTTATCGCCTCGACGGTGAGTGGCCCTACGCGGCCGGTGACGACTCCCGTGTAATAACCTCCGTCCGCGAGAAATCGTTGGAGCTTACTCACCTCACCTCCCTTTCTCGCATCGACATCATTCACGCCGAAACTATGCGTGAGCCGCACACACGACGCAGCTACTGCGGGCGAGGCTGTGTGCGTTGCAGTTTGCTGCAACGCCGCGAGCCGATCTTGGAGGACTTGGATTTGCTGAATGAGCGCCTGGATGTGCGCATCCGTGCTCTGCGCAGACGTCGCTGCGGGAATCATCAAGAGCACAAGACCGATGATGCTGCTAATTCTGTTCATACGCATGTCTATGAAGCGGCGAGAAAAGGGGAGGTTTGTCTCATTCCATCATCATGGCATGAGACAAAATTCGTGAGGCTAGTGGATGGGGACAATCACTCCGCGCGGAGCGAAGAGGAGCGCCGCAATTGAGGCTATCTGCGCGAAGAGGCTGCGCGATGCGACAGTGGGGGCTGAGATTGAGATGGTGGCCGTGCACTCTCCGCGCGTCTCCTCGCCCCACTCCTCCCCTATCATGACGAGAGTCACGGTCTGGGGAGTAAATGCATTCGCCCCTATGAAATAGCGGCCGGAGGTGTGTATCTGGCCGAACGGCATGGTGCGCGCGTCGCTGAGCTCTTGCTTCCACATACCATGCAGCGCATTCTCACTTGTCCATGAAAGGCGGATGGTATCCCCGAACACGTACGAAGATTTATCGAGCGTAATCGTGCATGCCGGCTTAATGAGATCTACGGATACGTAGACGTCTGCGCTCACGGTTTGCTTCGGCACCGTAGTGCCGTTTGCCGCCTCGAGACACGTGAGTGTGTAGGTCAGCGGATTTGCCGGCTCTATTCCATACGAGCCCGAGGCGCCGAGCCCTGAAGCCACGAGTGCGCCTGTATCGGTGGTAAGCACACACGAGGACGCTGCTTTCGTCTCCCACGTGAGGGTAGCAGGATCACCGGAGGAAGCGACCGATTCAGGGGAGACAGTAAACGAGACGATTTCCAACACATCCGGCTCGGCGACTACCTCATCAAGCACCTCTATTGCCGGCTCCTCAAGAACCTCGCCTGCGATACCTACCTCAGTCTCCGTGATATCAGCGATCACTGAAGATTCCGGTGAGGGCGTGCACAGGAGCGCTCGCGTCTTTGCGCCTACGGTACCGAATCCCGTGCTCTCTGGCGTACCGCTCGAGACAAGCCCGATTTCTTTTTGCCACGCCTGCACTGCCTTTTCGGTGAGCGCACCGAAATACCCCGTCGCACTTTCCTCTGCGAGGAATCCTCCCTGCACAAGAAACTCTTGGAGCTGCGTCACCTGTGCGCTGCGCGACCCGCGCTTCAGTGTCTCGGTAAGGCACACGCCCTCTGTCTGCGCGGCCGCGGGAAGCGCGAACATGAGAGACACGCCGACGAGGAGAACAGTCGTCGCTCGTGCGGAAAGTCGGAGTGCGTGGATCATGAAAAGAATTTTACCATCGCGCGCTACGAGCGCACTGCACTCTCCTGCCCCGGGCAGAGTGTGCCCGGCGGATCCCACCACCTCACATTCATGCGCACCCCGATCTTGCACGCTTCGCCCGCAGGGATTGCAGTCGAACCCGGATATCCATTTTCGAAACGCACCCAGAGCGCGTAGGAGTGGTCGCCGCCCGGTCCACGGATGTACTGATAGTTGCCCCAACTCGGATCAAATATGAATGGGTCCGACGGCAAATATGAGAGGTACGCCGGTACGAGAGTGCGCTGGAGCGCTGAAATACTGTACATCCAATCATCCACGCCGGCTGAAGGATAGTGTCCATGCTCGGCAAAGTACGCTTCGAGTGCGATTTGAATCATGCGGACATCGCGGAGTCGTCGCTGATCATTCGTCGCTGCCTTTGCAGGATCAAAAGAGAGGAGGAGCGGCGGCAGGGTGCGCGCCACCACGGCACTCTTGGTAAGAGTGGTGACGGCAAGCTGCGGCAGCGCATCGGATTGTTTCGTCGTACTCGTTGCCTGCACGGGCGGCGCTGCCGGCGCGCTCGAAGTCGCTGTTGTCGTGGCGATTTGTAGTGTGGTGGTGGATGTTGATGCGTCTACGATTTCGAGCTCAACATCCGCCTGTTCTCCCGAAAATGCCGAGAGAGACGCAAGCGTCCTTGGTCCCACTGCCCCGTACCCCGTCGTCGCGGGAGTGCCTGTCGCGACGATTCCCTCTTGTACTTGGAAGGCCTGGATGATGCCCTCCGTGATGGACCCGAAATATCCTGTGACCGATGTCGCGGGCAGAAGATTCTTCGCAGCAAGAAGGAGCTGCAATCCGAGCACGTCGCCGCCACTCATACCCTTGTGAAGCGTGCGTGTCTGCGCCCCTCCTGAGACGACTGACTGCGGAGCCGGCGCCGATGACGCGGCAACGGGCTTCGTGCACGCCATCGCAGCGCGCGTACGAGGACCCGTCGCACCGTATCCGGTACTCACGGGTGTGCCTTCCGCGACGATTCCCTGCACACGCTGCCAGTCCTGTATCGCCGCTTGCGTGCTCGGTCCGACAGTGCCGGATATGGTGCCGAGGTAATCGGCATTCGCAGCGAGAAACAGCTGCAGCTCTTTTACATCTTCTCCGTACGAATTAATGCTAAGCGTGCGGGTGAGATCGACACAGGAGGGTGCTGCGAATGAGGTGAGCGGCATCGCAAGAGATGCGGCAAAAACTGCGACGATCGTCCTTTTCACTCAGTAAGTATACGCACTGCGTGAATGATTTCGCGCGAGCGCGTGCATTAGTCCGAACTACCAGTTAAATCTCTCTCGGAGGGATTGAAGGGCACTCTCGAGCGCAGTGAGCGAATTTGCAAGATTGTCTTCTGAGAAGCTGCTGCTGACCGAGGTCTCCGTGGTCTTTTCAATTATGCTTATAGGTCCGGCAATGCCCGTGACGTAGCCCCCTTGCGCTTTCGACGGCACGTTTACATATACATAGTATCTCCCCGGCTTTACCACATCCCCGTAGAGTCCATCTTTAGTGACATTCCACGTATATGTGTGAGGGAATACGCCGGTATCCTTGACCCGTACGATGCGCGTCCCTGCGGCGGATTCGTTGCCATAGGGGCGCAATTCAACAGTCGAGAGGGGCGCGTCGCTGAAGCCCGTCCATGCCGTCGTTTGCAAATCGGAAGCCGGAGCAGCGGACCATTTGATTACGAGCTGGTCACCATATGCGAATGTTTCCTTGCCTTTACCTGTCGGATCTTCGAGCCATGCACTCACTGTCATCTTAACCGCCGCTGGGCTTGCGGAATAAATTTCCTTGTCACCCCACGTGCAGCGAATCGAGCTCTTCGGATTGCTCGTTGCGTTCGTCTTACAATTCGCGAGTGCCTCTGCTTCCGTAATATTTGCTGTCGTGATGAATAGACTGTCGTCCAAGTATCCCCGATACGTCGCCTTAGCAGTATCCGTATCGGTACTGGTGATCGAGAATGGCGCATCGCTTTTATCGTCAACGTAGCCACTGCCGTCTGATTTCTTGCCTGTGATGTAGATTTTGAACACGTTCCCTGCCAAATAATTCTCAGTCACCATCCGATACGCCGAGGGATCCCAGGTGACAGCCCCATCCGGAGTAACGCTGTTATTAATCCATCCGAGCCACTTGTCGTTCATATAGAGCGCAATATCCACGGGGCCAAGCCCCTTCTCAGTCCAGCGTATGTATGAATTCCCACGAAGAGGAACCTTTTCACCGCCATTGGGACTATCAACGCGCACAGAGGCTTTCTCGGTCGTGACTGGATTTACAGTTACTGAGTCAGAAACATTTTTCTCGCCACGGTAGCAGTAGAGAGTCGGCCCCCATCCGGTGTGGAGGTACGCCGTGCGACTACCCGATGAAGAGACGCTGCCGATTTGTGTGAGCCGAGACGAATCCGGATACGCATTGTGTATCTCGCAGCGATCAGAACTGGGGGCAGTCCACGAGAGCGTGACGGGCTTGCTCGTATCAAGTGTGAGCGGACCATCTGATCCGTTAATCTTCAGGTCGACGGATTTTTTCACGATCGTAAAGGGTCTGTCGCTCGTGTCGCTCGCCCCTGTCACGTTGTTGACCACGCGGATGGTATACGTACCCGGCTGCGCCATGGTACTCACCCCACCAGCGGATATGTCACCTTCCCAATGGATAGATGCCTTGCCGCTCGGAATGATTTTGTACTCGCGCTGAATACCGCCCGAGCTCGGGTAGACAAGGTACGCGGTCACCTGAGACGGCGGGTTCACCTCCGTCGGATAGTAACTGTACGGGCTCCACGTGATTGTGTTCATCGTACCGACTTCCCAGACCTCACCGCCATTCGGCGCCGTGACGGTGATTGAGTCAGATTTTTTCGCCTCCACAATCGAGAACGCGGAGTCACTATCATCAAATACATCGAATGACGGATTGTAGGTGCTTTGAGTAGTGAACGCGCGGACCTTATACATGCCTAGGGGCAACCAGCCCGTCGAATGTCCCTGTCCCAATTGGCCCGATATGATTCCTTCTTGCGCGACTTTCGTACTGTCGACAACAGCGCAATGCTCGGTCCCCGTACCTCCATAAAACGGAACATTATTTACGCGCGTCGACTGATTGGTCAGGTTAATACATACTTTCGTACCGGTTGGGTATTTCCCCGTCAACTTCCACTTTGCACTAAAGACTTCGCCCAACACAAAGCTCTCACCGCCATTCGGCGCCGTGAGCGTAATGGCGGGCATTGCTGTACCTGAGCCCGACACGATTGACATGATGCGACTGCCGAAGCCGTTGGCCCCGGTAAAGGTACAGAGACCTGAATCGCTCATGCCGTATTTCTCGTTGCGCACGGTCGTGCAGAGCGCGCGGCAATTGTCTG
The DNA here is from genome assembly GCA_964349145.1 of uncultured Candidatus Saccharibacteria bacterium. Taxonomy (GTDB): domain Bacteria; phylum Patescibacteriota; class Minisyncoccia; order Phycocordibacterales; family UBA2100; genus UBA10103. The sequence goes on along the minus strand of CAYGFN010000017.1, from coordinate 9,661 downwards.
ACGTCTGCGGAGGCGAAAACACGATGCCGTCTGATTTACCGGTGCTATTGGACCTGTACGCACATGTGGCCGGCTGCGCGAATTCGGACGCAATCATTACCTGGAATGAGGCGCGATCTTTGCCGAGAATCTCCGGCTTAATCGTTATGGTTGTGCGCTCGTCTTGATCCAACTGCAGCAGTACGGTACGGCTCGCAAGATGAGAGAAACATTCAGTTTGATTGAATCTTGTGATGCGATTATCGATACCGCGCAATTGTACGCAGACCCGCTCTGCTTCCGTAGAAATACTCGTGAGGACGACGTCAAAGTAGCTGGTATCTCCTTCATCGGTGCGCGCAGTCTGGTTGAGGCCGAGCGTGAAATTCACTCCCGGCTCGCGCTCCGCTTGGTCAGGATCCCATCGGACCATTTCCTTCTCGGGTGATTTGCACCACATCGCAGCACGTGTCGCGGGACCCACATACCCATACCCGGTCGACGCAGCATCACCCGAAGATGCAATGCTTCGCGCTCGTTGCCATGCTTTGACCGCTTGTATCGTGAGAGAGCCAACGTGACCGGAGATGCCACCCTTGTAGAACCCCGCGTCGGTAAGAAATTGCTGGAGCCTCGAGACCTCGCCTCCCTTCAGGGCGTCCGTATCCCCTTGTTTGAGATTGTACGTAAGATTCACGCATGCGGTAGGGAGTGGCGGCGTGACACCGACACTAGTACCGGACGCGCTGGCACGAAGCTCCGCCACCTGCTCCTGCAATCGGGCAATGAGCGTGAGGAGCGATTGAATCTGCGTCTGCACGGAAGAGTCCGTTTGCGCCGCGACAGCGAATGGTGTCACTGCCACTACAAAACCAATGATGCCAAATAGCGTTTTCTTATACATGAATAGCGGGGCTAGAGATAATGAGCTCATTATCACACACGTGCATCTAGAGTGGGGCGTGGGGGGGACAAGGCATCCTAAGGCTGTGCACGCGGTATCTGCGACGGTGCTGCTTGGAGGAGAAAGTACGCGATAACAATGCCTGCAACTACCAAGCCGAACTGCAGTTTGTGCTCAAGTGTGTACCCCTGTTCTTTGCGGGACATAGCTTGCACATGAGAATATCATGACAACGATGACGTGAAATTGTCCTCTGTGGAGACGAGCTCCGTGCGTATTGTAAAAATGCCCTCGTGCGCAAGCACGAGGGCATTTCCCTGACGAGGGTCGGTCCGCCGCGGATTGGTTGTTAGCGTGCGAAGAAGGAGAAGATTGCGCCGAGTGCACTCGCTACCGCCGAGAAGGCGTTGGCGATTTGTGAAGTACGCGTCTCTTCGACCGGCTCAGCTGGATCATCGAGCATGCCCAATGCGCCCGGTTCTACACCCATATAGATGTAATCGGAGACATTCTCAAGCCCCGACACTTTGTAGCCGTTGGTCCAATCGCTATCCGTGACGGCAGGTGCACTCTGTGTGCTATTCGGCGACCATACAAATCGAGACGTCGAGAGACTCGCGAGCGTGCCGAGCGGCGTCGCGAGCTTATGATACGCCTCATCATGCAAGAGACGTGTCACGATGAAAGCGTCGGTCGGTGCCGTACTCGTGCTCATGGTGACGTCTGCCGTCACCATGAAGTAGTAGATGCTGCCTGCGGGGATAACGACTCCTTGCGTCCCCGAAATTGCCACATTGTTTGCTCCGTCGCGCGGACTTTTGATTGTGGTCGCAATCTGCCCCGAGGTGAATCCGCTGATGGGCTGCGAGTACGCCGCATCACTGTAAGCATGCACACGCATGTTGCGCAGCGCTAGTGAGCCCCCAGCTGACCGAGAAGAAGTGGAGAGATTCAATGTCAGTTTTCCAACGCTCACATCCCCGAGTGCTGAAGCGAGGATGGAGAATCGCAGAAGGCTATTTGAGCCTGACCTCAGTGAAGCGGTCGGCAACGACTGCTTACGCACCTCCGGGATGGAGCGGAGGACGCGGACGCCATCAACTGCTGTTGAACCCGTCGCGCGAACGGTGCCGCCACTCTCGACACCCGTCGCTCGTGCACCCGCGAAATCGATTGCAACAAGATCTCCGGGGACGCCCGCTTGCGCCACGCCCTGCGCAGCGAAGTCAGCTCGTACTGTCACGACGCCATGTCCATCTTTTGGTATACGGAGCGGCTTCGAGAGTGTCGAAGTAGCACGCGTCGTACCGGGGAAAATCGCTGTCCCCAGAAGCTGATCACCCTGCCAGAGATACACTTGCACCACGCTTTGCGCGCTTCCCTTGGTGAGCTTGAGACCAATATCGGAGATGCTTACATCTTCACCGCGCGCGGTGAATCGGTACGCGCCCACGATCACGCCCTCCTCTCGTGCAGTCACATTTTTGAATGTCGGACTCGAAGCATCCAGCGATGCAGTAATCGACCCGAGCGCGGTCGTCGTCGTTGCGACGCGCACCGTCATCACATGTGCGGAAACCGGGGACGTCAGGTGCGCGAGGGATATCCGATACCACGTGTTCGTCACTGGATCGACCGCACCGATGCCTTCCCACTCGGAAGGTTTCGTGACCACTTGCAGACGCTGACCATTCGGAGCACTGGCGGGCACCGTGCCTTTGAGCTGGAGTACGGTGCGCCCCGCATGGTACCGGATATTATCGGTGAACGTGACGAGCATTGCACCGTCGCTTGCGATGACGGGATCGACAGGTCCCGCAACGACCGACCCGCGTGAATCTACCAGTGTTATTTGCGTCAAACTTCCGGACTGTGTGTACACGGGGCTTGCGGTGATGCGGAATGTATGTTTCCACACGTCGACGATTGGTGTGCCGACGACCTTCATCGCGAAGCCGCCCAGAATTCGACTGGTGCCACGGCTGATGTTTTGCGCAGGAACTTCTGGCGCATTCGATATCGTGAAGCCATTACTGGTGAAGTACTGGTTCCCAGCGAACGGGAAATCCCCCTTCACAACTACCGAGCCACTCGTCGAGGTCGCGCGTACGCCCCGAATCACCATCGAGAATGTCGCATCGGTCGTCGAGGCTATCGTCGACTTGACCTGACCGACAATCTTAAGGTTCTGTATAGTTGACGCGCCAATCGCGACACTGATGGTCGCCCGCAGGACTCCCGAGCTTGGTATGGCGGTTGGTTTGAGCACCACGGTATTTGCCTTATCGAGAATACTCACCGTATCGATCGCATTGATACCGAGACGCTCGAGTGTAATTTCAGTCACGCGCGCCGAGGCGTTGCCGACATTTGAGAATGAGAAGCTCCCGAGGTCCAACGTGCCTGTCCCCGGCACGAGGAGTGTTGAGGTGACTTCCCCGATGCGGTTCACACTCAGCGTGCTGCTTCGTGTCACCGGCGTATTGTTGAGAATACTCTGTCCTTTCCACGTGCACCGCACCAGATTTTCCGGTTTTGCAGCGATTACCTTCTCGCACGCGGTCACCGCCGCCTGACGAGTGATTGCTTCTACTTGCTCAAAGACCTTGCTGTCGACATAGGCCACATAGTCGCCGATGAGCTCTTCCGCAGGAGCGGGGAAGAATCTAAACGGTGCGTCGCTCCGATCGTCGAGGTAGCCGGTGCCATCAGCCTTTTGTCCGGTAATGTAGAGTTTGTAGACTGCGCCGGTCGTCGTCGCATTCTGGCCTACCGTAGCTGCATTCGGCGTCCATGAGTACGTGCCTGCGCGTTCACGTGAGCCCCCTACACTCTTTGAGATCCATTTGAAGAATTTGTCGTCTTTGTAGAGAGCGATTGCGACATCGGAGATTCCCGCCTGACTCCACGTAATCTGCACGGGTTTCCCGATCGTGATATTTTCCCCGGTGTTATTCGATGAGAGATTTAGCTGCGGCGTGACCCACGCTCGATAGAGCGTGACGTTATCGTAGCCATACCGACTGCCTTCACTAGCCTGACAGAAGATTGAAGCGACACCTGAGTAGCCATCATAGAGACGTGAGTAGGCCTCGAGTTTGCCGCTCGCGGGGAGGTTTCTGATCGCGATATCCGGACCGTTGAATGCCGTACGCACGTTGAAGATTTGGCAATTATCCATTCCGCGCGATACCCACGTGAGCACGATACGCTGATTGTCGCTTATGTTGATCGGCCCATTGGATGCATTGACTTTCAGGTCGACCGGAAGTGCGAGGATAGTGAACGGTGCATCGGAGCGATCAGACGAGCCGGTGACATCATTCACGACGCGAATGTAGTACTCACCCGGAGTCGGGTAGGTCCAATTTCCGGTGCCGTTCTCACGAATACTACCCATCCAGTGGATCGATGCCTTGCCGCCGTCCGCTTCTACGCGCCCGACAGTCACGAACTGGCTTCCGACTTTCTTCTCTAGAAAGACGCTCATGTCGTCCACCGGATTCACGTTGGGGTTGTATCCATACGGACTCCACTGAATCGTGTTGAGTGTTTGTGGCTCCCACTTCTCACCGCCGTTCGGCACCGTCACACTAATGACAGGGGCCAGCGGCTGCGGTGCCTGTGTCCCGACGATCAGGACAGGCTCATAGTGCGTTGTTCGATTTTCTGTATCAGTACTCGCATGCGAAGGGCCGAATAGCTCTCCTTTCGCAAGGAGCGCAGAGCGCACCTGCTTCCATGTGTAGGTAGGCTTCTTCGCGACGATGAGTGCCGCGGCACCGGCGACATGCGGTGCAGCCATGCTCGTGCCCGAGAGGGTACCGTAGCCCGAGCCGTAGCGCGAACTGAAACTCGTCGGGACGGTGGAGAGAATGTTGACTCCCGGAGCGCCGATGTCGACGATGGTGCCCCAATTGCTGAAGTATGCGAAGCGATCGTCAGCGGGACCTGAAAGCATTCCGGGGGCACCATCTGTGTCCGAGAGTGCGGAGACCGTGATGACGGCATCGTCATAGGCGGCCGGTACAAATTCTGCCGAGTTTCGAGCACTATTGCCCGCAGCGACGACCATGACCACGCCCGCATCGCGAGCACGGCAGATGGCCTGGTGCAGCGGGTCGTTATTGACGGTGCCACACTTACTATCAATCGTGCCATAACTATGCATGCCGCCGAGGCTCATGTTGGCGACCTTGATGGGGCCGCCGTTGGCAGGCGCTTTCGAGGTGACGAAGTCAATGCCACAGATCACCTGTGACCACGAACCGCCGCCGCTGGAACTGAGCACTTTCACACTCCAGAGTGACGCCTCAGGAGCCACGCCCACGACGCCGAAATCATTGTCGTTGGCGGCGATAGTGCCCGCGACGTGCGTGCCGTGTCCGTGATCATCTTCATAGATGGTGGAGTCCGGATTCACACAATTCTTGCCACCGACGACTCGTCCCGCGAGGTCAGGATGCTTGCTATCGATGCCGGTATCAATCACCGCTACGTGGACGCCCGCACCTTTTCCCTGCGGGAAGGCATTCGCGTCTATACGCTGAAAACCGGTAGAGGGCGTCTGGACGACTGCCTCAGGCGCTTGCAATACCGTAATCGTCCTGTCGGGTACGACGTACTCAACCGCGGGATTGCTGCGCAAATCTGCGACCTGCGATTCGGTCAATTCAGCAGAGAAACCATCGAAAACCTTTGAATACGTCTTGTCGACCTTGTAGGTCTTGCGCAGCGCGACCTGTGCATTGATGAAGGCCTGCGCCGTTTGGGTGAGACTCTCGGGATCCGAAACACCCACCATTGTCGGGCGGTCCTTGAGAATGACGATGTATTTCCCCGGAATCACCGCGCCAGCGGAATCCGCGCTCACCAAATTCTGTGCCGCGGCCTGTGCCGCCGCCGACACTTGTGCGCGGCCGCTCATCTGCGAGAAGATCGATCGGACGAAGGAGCCAAACTCAGTGAACACGTCAGCAGAAGCGAGATGCGGGGTGACGATGAATAAGAGAGCGAGCGAGGCTACAGTGATCCGTTTGTACATGAGAGCGCGCGACTTAAGATAATGAACATATTCTCTCATATCATGAGCACAAATTTCGCCATCACGGGGATAGCGAAAGACCCGCAGAATTCTGCGGGCCGTTCGGTTGCATTTCTTTACTGGCGAGACGCGTCGAAGTCGTCTTATCTTTTACGAACAACTCCGCGTAATCGCCGCACGTGTCTTCGGGCCTGTCACTCCCCATCCGGTCTCTGCGGCAGTACCGTTCGTGACGACACCTTCTCTCTTTTGCCAGACCTTGAGGGCGTTCTCCGTCTGCGGTCCGAAGTTGCCGGTCACGGCATCTTCCGAGAGGAGTCCCGCTTGTACGAGGAACTGCTGCAGTGAACTCACCTCTTCGCCTCGATTCCAGAGCGCGAGCGTGCGGGTGAGTGCGGGACATGCGTTCGCCGGTGCTGCCGATTTCGAGAACAAACCTTTCAGCATGTTCTCAAGCGACGTAAGCGCATTCGCCACATTTGCATAGCCATCCCCTGCACTCGCGCTGCCACGCCCGCCTTCATCGAAACCTGTGTTATACGCCGTACATGAGGGATATACATAGGAGCCTGTAAGCGTGCCGTTGACGCAGTACCGTGTCTCACTTCCCGTACAGGAATAACCCTCCTCGGTTTCTGATGCATACGCAGTGAC
>CAYGFN010000017.1:0-2980 GCA_964349145.1 uncultured Candidatus Saccharibacteria bacterium | reverse complement strand
GCCTTCACGCTTGCACCACTGGCGACAGTAGAACCATTCCACGCACACGAAGCAGCGGTCGTCGGAGTGATTGTGGTTCCTGCAGCCGCAACAGTACACGATGCATAGCCATACGTTCCAGAGAGTGTGCCATTTCTACATGTTCGAAGCGTCATCTCAGGGAGACACGATGAGCCCGCCGGTACGCTTGCCACTCGGTACGCTATGACCGTTTTCCCACTTGCGATTGTGGAGCCATTGAAACTGCACGTTGCTGTGACTACGGTCGGCGTTACCGTAACTCCTGTTGAATCGGTATTGAGCGTAAAGCTATAGGTGTAGCCCGGGTATGGCGAGGGCGAACCGACAAGTGCCATACCACGTAGGCTGAGCCACTCCTTAAGTTCGTTCCACTTGCCGTCGATAAAGAGTGCTCCGAAAAACGTCTTATCAGTTGGGAAGCTACCATGATATTCGACCGGCACACCCGGTAGACCGTATATATTTGGTTTGCCGACACCTGCGAATACGATGACCCTTTGGAAGGTTGCCCCCCCTGTCGTATTGATGAACCATGCTGCGGGCTCTTCGGTGCTGATAACGAGCACGGCATTCTTGACGTCGCCATTGATAGTAAGTGCGAACGATCCGGTCTCGCTCCTTTCACTCAACACCCCGTACACTGCATAGGCAGGTACCGACGTGGCCGAGCCAGACATGCGGCACGAAGCATTCGTATAGCTTCCACTCAAGACCCCATTCGTGCAGGTGCGCGTCTCCGGAGCACAGATCGAGCCCGATGGGACTGTTGAAGCGCCGTATGCTGTCACGCTCGAACCGCTCGCGACGCCAATGCCGTTGAAAGTACAGCTCGATGCGACAGCAGGAGTATTTGGAGTATTTGGAGTAGTTGGAGTAGTTGGAGTTGCAGGAGTCGTGACAGGAGCCGGAGTAACCGGTGTCGCGGTCGTCGATGCTCCCCCGATCGTTGCTTTGAGCGCCGCGATTTGGTCGAGGAGTGATTGGATGAGCGAATCACTTGATGCTGTTGTGGGTGTGGCGCTCGATTCAGTCGTGGTGGGAGGAGGCACTGTGGCGCTGCGGCATGCCATGACGGCGCGGGTTTTGGGACCTACGTATCCGTAGCCGGTGCTTTCAGGATCACCGCTAGAAATCAGACCATTCGTTCTCTGCCAAGTCTGAATTGCTTTTACAGTGAGAGGGCCCGCGCGGCCGGTGATGGCACCTGTATACCCGACTGACTGCGCGAGGAATTGCTGAAGGCGCGTGACATCTCCCCCGGTCTCTGCGTCAGTATCATCAGGGCCGATGGAGTATCTAAGGTTTACGCACGCTGTACCGGTGGAGACTGGTGGCGTTGGGGTAGAGGGTGTAATTGAGACGGGCGGATTCGAAGCGGGGGTAGTAGTGACTGGGGTAGTGGTTCGTACCACTGAATCTGATGATATCGACGTATCCTGGGTGATGACGGGAAGCGCGAGACCTCCGCGCGTACCGATCCAGATCCCTCCTCCCGTATTTACTATGACAATTTTCTTACCATCTGCTGAAATGGCCGCACCATTTAAATACCACTTCGGTAAAATATTTGACTGCCAGGTAAGCCCTCCATCAATAGAGGTGACCGCGTGATACAGTATTCCGTCTGGATAGAAGTTATTTGAATTTTTATACCAATCCCACGCATGACCCACCGCAACGATTGTCTTACCGTCAGCTGACATTGCTCCTCCACGGAAGACATTCTTCTGTGTGTACGCGAGCGTCCAGTTTCTTCCTGCGTCGTGAGAGACGTAGATTTTACTTTTTGGAGATACGCCGTCTGGCATGGCGTCAGTTATCATCGCAGTAAGATCTTGCCCACTCCGGGAGGAGTACAAATACATGTGAGTATTGGCAGATGTGTCGGTGATTGACAAGCTTTTCTGCCACGTAGCGCCGCCATCCCTTGATATCTGCACCTGCCATTCTGGAGGGAATCTATCTCTTGTAGTTGCAATCGCAACCAATTGTGTCCCATCCCCATTCATAACAGCGCCACCACCAGTGCTACCAGGACCGCCACCAAGTGCGTAAAAATTAGTACTCAATACTTGCCAGGTGTTCCCAGCATCTTTAGAGAGACGCAACTTGCCATCGGAGTTATTCCCGGCGAAGATAACATTTCCATCTGTCGAGAGAGCAACATTTCCCCATCCACTTCTCCCCGCACTATCTCTCCTCGTCCAGGTAGCCCCTGAATCGTTTGATGTATACAGATACCCAAAGGTCATATCCGTCTGCTCAGAATTTCGCCTGGATGCGGATGCATCGTATCCGTCGGGATGTTCTGTATCAACGATCGCGACCATCTTCTTTGCATCAGGGGTCAGCTCGACAGCTCTCCATTGTCGCGTCCCCGGACCAACTCCTCCGATGAGTTTTTGGAATGACGAGCCCCCGTTTTTAGAAATATCAATATGTCCCGCATAGCCGTAAATGCCTGTAGAAGGATAATCGTTGGAACTAGCGACCGGACTTACAATTACTTGCCCATCATCAGACATGGCAACTCTCCAGCGAGCGTTGTTATTTAGGTCCTTCTTGGCCTCTACCCATGTGTAATCCGATGCAGGGAGGGCACCGTTGACATTGGTGCTCACCGAACAAGACGCGGTTGTGACGGGTTTGGGAATTGGACACATCGAATCATCTGCAACCGTGATGAAGTTGCCCACGTTCTTATTGCATATCACCGTCCTGGTTTGGGTCGAGCTCGAGCATGCGCCCCATGAGGATATGGTCCACGAATACGTTGCTCCACTCGTTTGAGCAGAGGAAAGCGATGGGATCAAGAGGCTGAGGGCCGAGAGCGTGATCGCTACGATGGAGAATGATAAGGAGAACGTGAGGCGTCGTGACATGTAATATTTTGAGTCAATAAGTGTCTTGATTATGTTCTATAAAGACACGTAAAAACGTGCGCCTGTGGACAACCTCG
>CAYGFN010000016.1:1594-17268 GCA_964349145.1 uncultured Candidatus Saccharibacteria bacterium | reverse complement strand
GCCGGATCGTCTAATGGTAGGACATCGCCCTTTGGAGGCGAGTATCTTGGTTCGAATCCAAGTCCGGCAATATGATGACGTATGACACATCCAAAATCGGCGCATGCCTTGCATGGGCCGGGGAAGATTTTGTATTCACGTACGGCGATGACAGTGTTATCAAATTCTCTAAATTTGATTTGATTACTTCTCGTGAGAAAGCCCAGAAGCGATTCATCGCAGATTTCGGGCGTGCCAAGCAGTATTTCGGGCGGTACGTGCTTGATACCGAGATGGCGGTGTCGCCAAGCATATTTCACATCGCAAAAATCCAGCGACGGATTATCGAGGGGCGACCCCTGCACATGCGCGACATGCAGGTAGAGACGGTGCGTCTCCAATTCAAAGAAATTCTTGCATCGTTTGATGCGATTAGTTCGCAGAATGTGGTCATTGATTTGATTGGACTAAAGGGAGTCTTCTTCGACGGGTTTAGCAATATTTTCATCACTCCGACTCAGGATCTCATTATCATCGATGTGACCTTACTCGGCATCAATCGATACCCGTGGCCTCTCCGACCGCTTATGTACGTACCACTTATAGTCTTTCGCGCCGCCCAAGAGTATCGTCTCAAACGCTTTCGCCGAGCAGTCTCATAATATTATGTGGAAAATCTTTTCGATACTCGCACTTACGTCATTCACGCTCCACCTGATCTGGGAAAACGTGCAAGCCCCCTTGTATCTCGGCTATCAATCGCTTACGCAGTGCTTCGCGCTGTGTTTCTATGCGACGCTTGGCGATGTACTCATCACCCTAATCGTGTACTCGCTCGTCGCACTTCTTAAGCGCGATGCCTTCTGGCTGCGAGAGCTGCGAGGCGCCGATGTCGCCGTGCTTGCAATCGTTGGAGCTTTCATTGCACTGTGGATTGAGCAGCAAGCGCTGCTTCTCGGAAAATGGGATTATAACGAAATGATGCCTCTTGTCCCTTATTTCGGAGCAGGGCTTACTCCCCTGTTGCAAATGATGATACTGCTACCACTCTCGATGTACATCACGAATCTTTGTATGAGGCGATTCTCCACATTAAGCGTATGACCGAGACTGAAAGCGCGGGTGGTGTCATCGTGAATGAGAGCGGCGAAATCGCGCTTGTCTCCCATGGCGACGGTGCACCGTGGTGGGGCTTCCCCAAGGGGCACATCGATGCGGGCGAAGACGCGCTCACTGCCGCAAAGCGAGAAATCGCAGAGGAGACGGGTCTTACCGACATCATACTCGTGCAGTCACTCGGCAGCTACAAGCGACACAAAGGCGGTCCGGATGGACACGACGACGTGACTGAGATGAAGACCATTCATATGTTTCTTTTTACGAGTCCGACACATCCGCTCATGCCGGGAGATCCGCATAATCCTGAAGCTCGTTGGGTCGCCACAGACGATGTGTCCGCGATGCTTGCCCATCCGCTCGATCGTGCATTTTTCGAAGGCGTACTTCCTGAAGTCACCATCCTTCGTAGCAATACACACCGAGCCGTATAATACTCGTATGGGTACCAAGGCAGCTCGATTTCACTATCGACTGAAACGCGACGCAATCATTATTGTGCTGAGCATTGTGGCTGCACTCTATGCATACCAATCCGGAGCGGTAGACACAGTGTTTCTCGTCAGCCCCGAATCGGAATATATCGGTGCATTTATCGCGGGGCTCCTTTTCACTTCGCTTTTCACTACACCTTTTGCCATTGCGATGTTTGTCGCCCTTGCGCCTGAGATCAATCTCGCATTCATGGCGATTGTTGGCGCGAGCGGGTCCGTCATCGGCGACCTTGTATTGTTTGGCCTCATCCGACACACTTTTCGAGACGACCTCGAGCACCTGCTCGCAATGCGCAAACTACATCGCATCGTCGCCGTTTTTCATCGCCGGACATTTCGCTGGATACTTCCTTTCGTGGGAGCGCTCATCATCGCCTCACCTTTTCCGGATGAGCTCGGAATCGGACTCATGGGCGTCTCACGCATGAAGGTCACGACACTTATCGGAATATCGTTTGCCATGAACACCCTCGGCATCCTGCTCATCGGATGGGCTGCGTTGAGCGCTGCATAATTTGTGGAGACGTTGCCGCCATACGTAGTGATTGAGAAGCAGGTGGGTGAAACGCCACTGCAGGCGCTTGAGCGCTTCCGTGCGACGGATTCTCGCCTTGCGAAATTGCCGATGACGTATGCGGGGCGCCTCGACCCCATGGCAAGCGGGCAGCTTTTACTTTTGATTGGCGACGAGTGTCACAAGCGAGAAAAGTACGACAGTCTCGACAAGACGTATGAGTTTGAGGTACTCCTCGGTGTCGAGAGCGATACCGGTGACGTACTCGGCCTCGCTACTGAAACCTCTTCTTTTAGAACCGCCGACATCGATTGGGAGAGCGTAGTTGCATCGCTCGTTCGGACGCACCATCTACCCTACCCGGTATATTCTTCGCGGACCGTAGACGGAGTACCGCTCTTTGAGCATGCCCATCGCGACGCGGGAGTCGAGCGACCTGTGCGCGAGATGCGAGTTATACGAGCTTCCTGTCAACACGTGAGAGAGATTACGAGTGGTGGACTTTGGCATGAAATAACAGAGAAACTCGATCGTGTGCGCGTTCCCGATACAAATGACTTCCGGATCGAGCGGATTGTGCCGCGATGGCACGAGGTGTTGTCAAAAGATACGATTTTTACGATTCTTTCTATCAAGGCTGACGTGGCGTCCGGGACGTACATTCGCGCCCTTGCGCCAGATCTCGCAAGGAAACTCGGCACGCGTGGGCTAGCGTACAGCATCCATCGGAGCGCGATTGCTATACCCCAGTAAATCCGAGAGCACTGAGAAACGTTTTGAGCTCTTCGCCCTTGATGGGACGATACTGTCCTGATTTCAAATCACCAAGCGTGATATTCATAATGCGCTTTCGCCTAAGCTCAACGGCACTCTGGCCGAAGGCTCCACACATGCGGCGAATCTGGTGCTTTTTGCCTTCCGTAATCACGATTGAAAATTTCTTGTCGCCGAGAATACGCACCGCACACGGCCTCGTGGTATATCCACCGATATCTACGCCCTCCTCCATGCGCGCTTTGAAAAAACCCGGCAATGTATCGCGTGTCACGACCTCGTATTCCTTTTCGTGCTCATGGTCCGGATTGAGAAGTGCATCTGTCAGGCGTCCGTCATCGGTGAGAATGATGAGGCCATACGAGTCCTTGTCGAGTCGCCCGACAGGAAAGACGCCCTGCTCCGGAATCATCTCGACAATCTCGACCTCCTCACCCTGCGGCGAGTGCGAAATAATCCCGCGTGGTTTGTTATAGGCGAAATAGCGAAACGTGCGCGGCTTGAAGGTCACCTTCACATCGTCGGTCGCCTGTACCTTATCCCCGAGCTGCGCGTAACGACCGTTTATGGTCACCTTGCGTGCGGATATGAGCTCGTCCGCCTCGCGCCTTGTGCAGTACTTGTGATGAGCGAGATACTTGTTGATCCGCATCGGGTAGACTTCGTCTTCCATGCTTAGTTGAGAACAAGAGTCCGCAAAATGCGTTCAAAATCCTTTCGTATCTGATCCGTCGTCTCAAGCATCGTCACCGAGGCCATCACGATGTCCGCATCATTCCCAAAGACGTAGCTCTCTCCGCGATAGAGTCCATCCCACATGTAGGCGACCGCTTCGATGCCTGCCTGAGTGGTAGACGCGAGTCCTCCGGTCGCGAGCTGGAAATTTGATGCTGAATTTTGGCGCACCCATTCCGAGGACGAGAGCCCCGTGGGATTTTTTATGATATCGAACGTGATACTGGTCGGACCTTCACCATTTTGCGGAGCCTGCGCGAGCGCCTCCTTGTCGGCGAGCACGATGGTTTTACGATCCGCGTAACTGTACTCATTGAGCGCATACGTCGCGGGGTAGTTAAATGAGATGCCGTACTCTGCATTTGTGTACGACTGCATCGGTGTCGACAATGTCTTGTACGCGTAGAACCCGCCGGCAATGACGATTATGGCGAGTGCCGCCCCGATTAAGTAAGTCTTTCTGCTGTATGTATTCATATATGTATGAGACGTAAACTGTTATTCGTAATTACGACCGCTTCGAGACCTCTGAGGATGCTTCACACATATAGACAATGGCCAACTCGAGCGGCAGATGCGGAACTGCAGCATACGCCATGCGAGAGTACGCTTCAAGCATCACGCGAAGCATGTCGGAATTGACTTGCGGCACTTTCGCGAGCTCAAGGACGAGCGAGCGGTCCGCCTCGGTCAGCTCTTCGCCCAGCTGAGCAGCCAGATCAGGTGCATATCGAGCAAGAATCATGACCCGCAAACGATGGATGAGAATCTTTGCGAGAGTGCGCGCGTCCATGTTTTCACGCACGGCTATCTGCATGACGCCGAGTGCCGCGGACACATCCCTGTTTGCGAGTGCAGAGAGCAATTGACGCACAAGCTCGCCACGGGGCGCACCGGAAACCGTCTCGATCTCGGCGACATCAATTTTCTTGTTGGAGGAGACTGCGAGCACCTTCTGCAATATGGAAAGCGCATCACGAAATGAACCTTCGGCAAGGAGCGCGACGAGCTCGGCTGCACCACGCTCCATAGTAAATCCCTCCCTCTTAGCCACCTCGATTATGGTGTGTGCGAGCACTTCTCGCGACGGCTGCTTGAATGTATGAATCTCGCAGCGCGACTGGATGGTCTCGGGCACTTTATCGCGCTCAGTCGTCGCGAGGACAAAGATTGCATGTGCAGGCGGCTCTTCGAGCGTCTTGAGTAGCGCATTCCACGCATCACGCGTGAGCATGTGCGCCTCATCGATAATATAAAATTTGTACTCGGATTCGAACGGTGTCGCGTACACTCCCTCTCGAAGCATGCGGATGTCGTCGATTCCGCGATTCGATGCCGCGTCCATTTCGTAGAGATCCTTTTCGGAAACCTTGAGGCTCGCGGCGAGGATGCGCGCGACGGTCGTCTTGCCGGTCCCGCGCGAACCCGCAAATAGGTACGCGTGTGCGGTCTTGCCGTTCTTGATTTCCGCCTTCAGTGTCTCAATCACCTGCTCTTGGCCACGTACCTCGCTCCATGCCTGCGGACGATACTGACGATAGAGTGTCGTATGTTGCTTTGTATCCTTCGACATGCGCCCAAGTATACCCCGTGACATATTTTCCCTCTACAGGGAGCATAAAAAGCTTGGCCGGCGGGAACATCGTTCCCGCCGGCCCCTCATCATCTTCAGAGCTTGATACCCAAGGACCTTGCTTTCGATCGAACCATAGTGAGCTGCATCGCACTCATACAGATCGCAGTTTCGTAGGCCCAATCGACGCTGATCCTTTTGCCCGCCGCTTCGGCAAGCTCGAGTAGCCTCAGTCCTTCGGGGATCATCCTGCCAATGCGCCGGATCCTGGTCAGAACCAAGAGGCCCTGGCTCGTAGTGATCTGTGCAGTTCGCGCGACCTCGCTCACGTTGTGCTTGTCGGGCGCGAACAGCACCGCAACGGCCTCGACGAGCCTCCTGAGAGAGGGCTTTGCACTTCGGCGGGCAGCGAGATATTCGCGCACGTACGCCGCAGCCGACTCCTGATCGAATGACTGACTGGCTACCGTGTCGATCTGCACCGGTGACGCTTCCGCATGCGTGACAGAAACGCTGGCTATATTCGTGTTCTCCGTCATGGAAAGCTCCGCTCTGCAGGTTACGGATGAGCCCTTTCGATTTTGAAAGAGCTGCTTCGGATACCATACGCTTCTCGTTCAATTCTTCAAGGCAGCTTTGAGAATGTTCGATGCGACTTCAAGACTCTCAGCGTCCATGAGCTGCTGCCGCAGGTCTTTTGCATGATCCCAGCCCGCGATATATGCCTTGAAGTGTCGCTTCATCACCGCGTCGTTTTGGAAACCGGATAGTCTCTCTTGGAAGAGCTCGATGTGCTCAATGAGCGCACGAATCTTTTCCTGCGGAATCTTGCTTGCTGCGTCAGAGTCAGTAAAAATCCACGGATTCCCAAACATGGCGCGACCAAGCATCACGCCGTCGCACTGCGTCGTGCGTACTTTTTCGCGCGCGTCCGCCATGTCGCGCACATCGCCATTGCCGACAATGAGTGTGGATGATTTCGCAGCGTCTCGGATCTCAACCGCCCGCGCCACATGCTCCCAGCGCGCGGGCACATCAGACATTTCCTTGCGTGTGCGGGCATGGATGGTGACAACAGCAAGCTCTTCAGCGAGGAGCTCAGGTAGCCACGTCTCAATCTCGTTGACGTTGTAGCCGATGCGAGTCTTCACTGAGACCGGTAGCGTGGGTGCACCACTCTTGGCGGCTCGGCTGATTTCACGCGCGAGCGAGGGATTCTTAATCATCGCCGCGCCGCAGCCGCTCTTCTCGATTTCCTTCGCGGGACAGCCCATGTTGATATCAATGCCGTCGAAGCCGAGCTCGGCACACAGCTTCGCTGCTGCTTCCATCCGCTCGGGCACTGCGGAGAAGAGTTGCGCCACTATTGGCCGCTGTATCTCGGAGTATTCGAGCTTTTTCAAAAGCTTAGGTCTTCCCTTCTCATCCGCGAGGACGAGCCCGTCTGCCGCAGTAAATTCAGTAAACATGACCCGTGGTATCGCTCCGTCTGCATGCGAAGCAATGAGCTGTCGAAATGCTGCATCAGTCACGTCTTCCATTGGTGCGAGCACAAAAAATGGTCGCGAGAGGTTTTTCCAGAAATTGTTCACCACGCCAGACTACCACACCTTTGACATTCGTGAATTTCAGCGTTTAATGAAGCGAGGATTGGTACTCATCGCGAGCCCTCTCCTGCCTCAGTAAATGCACAGTGACGTGGAGTTGCATCAATGGACGTAGAAGTCGGAGTGAAACCAGACCCGTTTATGGGAGCGGGCCCACTACGCGTCGTGTTCGCGGAAGAACACGGCCTCCTGGCGTTGCTCGCCGACAAGGGCAACGTCCGGCGCATGCTCCGGCATGCTGAAATCGACCAGCGTATCAAGGTCGGTCAATGGTTGCGCGCAGGATTCGCCAACATCGGCAACACCGGTGCAGGCAAGGTCGTCCGCGACATCTTCGAGGCCGTCGACCCGCACTGCGGCAACGATCTCTCCCGTGAAATCTTTGACCTCTCGCGGGAACAGCTGCTCGAAATGAGCGATCGCGATCTGGGTCGGATCGCGAAGATCTACTTCAACAGTCTAAAGCGCTCGCCAGGCGTGGCAGACAATGTGGCCAAGCGCATTCTCTCGCACTGCTGCGAGTAGGCGCAGGACCTGGTCACCTCGGGCGGCTCGCACAACGAGCCGCCCACCTACTTTTTTAATACACGCCCGACTCCTCCGCTCCCCTGAATTTATAGTAGACGCGATTTCCAAATCGAAGATCGACGTACTCGAGACTCTCCTCCTTCCCGCGCATCGACTCCGAAGTCAGCACGAGTTCCAGATTGCGAGCAATCTGAGCTGCGTCTTGCCCGTACGATGCCTTGATGTAGAAACCATCCGCAAGACGCACGTGCAGATCATGCTCGCCCTCGATGGATGCTCCTGTGGGTTTAAAATCAGCATCCGCCAGGTGGCCGAGCATCGCCATGATGCCTTCCACATGCGCCGGAGCGAATGTCTGACCAATCGGCTGCGTGACACGCGCGACACCTCCTTCGAAGACATGCTCATGTGTCCCTCTTTCTCCTTCCTCCGCGTGCGCAAAAATGTACCCATGCTTATCCATCCAGAAACACTGAGCGGTACTATCAAGAGTGGGTGCGGTGCACCATTTCGAAAACGGCACGCGCTCCAGCACGCGTATGACGAGGTCGCTGCCAAAAGGCTTATCCTGCACGAGCTCGGCAGCGGCGATGCGCGGGAAATTCGTGGCGAGCGCTGTCTCAATCGCAACTTTCGGATAATAGATGGTGTTGCGACGCGAAATGAAATGAAATTTCCCGTCATCCATAATCGAATTCACGTACGCGATGATTTCGCTTGTCGGCGTCCGCTCCGCTCCCTTGACTGAAATTTTCTGAAACGAGAAATACTCACTGTAGGAAAGCGCGTGCGTCCCCCACGCGAGTGCACCCGAGATGACGACGAGTGCGAAGAGTACAATCGCGCGGACCTTGCGACGTCGCTCACGCAGAGGCGAGCGCCTCGCGCCCTCTCGCTGCGCTGGCCGACGCGGCGTCTCTCGTCGCGAAGTCCGCCCGTGCCGTAAATCAACGATTCTTCGTGATGACATCTTTGCCCATATACGGTCGAAGAACTTCAGGTACAAGAATAGAACCGTCTTCTTGCTGATAGTTCTCGACTATTTGGCAAAGGATACGCGGCATGGCGAGTGCCGTATTGTTGAGCGAGTGTGCGTAGCGCACCTTGCCCTCATCGTCGCGATAACGAATATTGAGTCGACGCGTCTGGAAGTCATCGAAGTAAGAGGATGAGTGCGTCTCACGATATTTCTGCTCGCTCGGCATCCACGCTTCGATGTCATACTTCTTCACCTGGCCGAGCCCAAGGTCTCCGCCGCAATTGATGACGACATGGTACGGCAGCATCAATTCCTGCAGAAGCTTCTCCGAATTCTCCGTAAGCGACTCATGATGCGCAACCGATTCCTCGTGACTTGCCTCACAGAGCACCACCTGTTCAAACTTCACGAATTCATGAATGCGGAAGACACCTTTCGTATCTTTGCCATGACTCCCCGCCTCGCGGCGAAAGCACGGTGAAAACGCAAAGAATTTAATCGGCAACTGTGATTTGTCCAAGATTTCATTCATGTAATACCCCATCGTGGCGACCTCAGCGGTCCCTGCGAGATAGTCTCCATCCTGCGTCTTATACAAATCCTCCTCACTCTGCGGCAAATAGCCGGTACCGATGAAGGGTTCGCGCCTGACCATGCTCGGCACAATAATCGGCGTGAAGCCGTCCCGGTTCATAAATCGCTCCTGCACGAAACGCTCGAGCGCCCAGACGAGGCGCGCGCCATCATTTTTCAAAAAATATCCTCGAAAACCCGCCACCTTCGTACCGCGTTCAAAATCAGCCATGTCGTGATCAAGCATCAACTCGACATGAGTCTTCGGCGCAAATGTGAAATTCGGGAGTGTGCCCCATGTCTTCACCTCTTTGTTGTCCGCATCGGAATCTCCGTCCGGCACCGAGATGTCAGGGACATTGGGGACCGTGAGCATAATCGCGCGCCACTTGGCCAAGATTTCCTGAAGCGATTCCTCCTGCAGGGTGAGTGTTTCCTTCAGCGTCTGCATCTTTGCGATGACAGCATCACGCTCTTCGGGAGACGCTTTGACTATCATGTCAGATGCGACGTTTTGCTCTGCGCGCTTCTCGTCGATAGACGCCTGCAAATCTTTACGTTTGTCGTCGAGCTTAATGAGCGCATCAAAATCGATTTCGATGTGCTTCTTTTGCGCACCTGCGGCGACGAGATCCTTATTTTCGCGGATGAATTTGATATCCAACATAGCCTGTTACGGTATGATGATACAGCATGAACGATGCGCTTCAAACGCTTGTCCCCGATGAATTCCCGTTGCTCCTGCAGCACATTCCCGATCGCCCGAAACAGCTGCTGGTCCGCGGCACCCTGCCGTCCGATGAGATGCGATATCTGGCGGTGGTGGGAAGCCGCGCCTGCACGGATTATGGGAGGCGCTCCTGTCGCTATTTAATAGAGGGGCTTCGGGGCTATCCGGTGGTAATCGTCTCCGGCCTTGCCTACGGTATTGATGCCGAGGCGCACAAGGCGGCGATGGATGCGGGATTGACGACAGTCGGCGTCCCCGGCTCGGGGTTGGACTGGGATGTCCTGTATCCGCGAGCCAATGTGGCGCTTGCGCGCGAAATCCTCGAGAAGGGCGGTGCGCTTATATCCGAATTCAAACCGGATCAGAAAGCCGCGGACTACACCTTCCCCCAGCGTAATCGCATTATGGCGGGCATGAGTCACGCGACTCTCGTCATCGAAGCCAAGGAAAAATCCGGTACGCTCATTACCGCAAAGCTTGCTGTGGACTACAATCGCGAGCTGCTCGTCGTACCGGGGTCCATTTTTGCCGAAGAAAGTAAGGGTGTACACCAGTTCCTTCGCCTCGGAGCAACGGCAATTACGAAACCCGAGGACGTGCTCATGGCACTTGGAATTACACCGAGTGACAGCGCGACACTCTCATCATTGCGCACCGACCTCTCAGCCGATGAGATGCGAGTGCTTGATCTCATCGCAACAACTCGCGCACGCGACGAGCTCCTTGCTGCGCTTGCCATGCCGATTACAGATGCAAATGTGTTGCTCTCTACGATGGAAATTAAGGGTCTTATTGTCGAAGAGCTCGGTGTCATACGCGCTCGCTGAAGTTGACATGTGCTAGTGTATTGAGGTATTACTCCGTTTCGTTATGAAATTAGTCATTGTCGAATCCCCTGCAAAAGCGAAGACCATCGAGAAATACCTCGGTGAGGGCTTTACGGTGCGCGCATCAGTGGGCCATATTCGCGACTTGCCCAAGAGCAACAAAGACGCCGTCGACATCGATGGCGGCTTTAAACCGCGCTACATTGTCGTCCCCGAGAAAAAGAAAGTCATTGATGAATTACAGGATATCGCGAGTCGTGCTGATGAGGTCATCCTTGCGACAGACCCCGACCGCGAAGGCGAAGCGATTGCGTGGCACTTGGCGGAGTCTATTGGACTCAAAAAGCCGAAGCGTATCGTCTTTCACGAAATTACTGAACATGCCGTGCAGGAGGCGCTTAAAAACCCGCGCACAATAGATGAGGAGCTCGTACAAGCACAGGAGGCCCGGCGCGTCCTCGATCGCCTCTTTGGGTACGACCTTTCGGGATTGATTTGGAAGAAGGTGCGCTACGGTCTCTCGGCCGGCCGTGTCCAATCTCCGGCACTTCGCATCATTATGGAGCGTGAACGAGAAATTCGCGCATTCGTGCCGGTGAAATTCTGGGTCGTCGGAGCAGACGTCAAGACCAAAAAGGGTGCTCAGTTTTCGGTGACATGTGTGGAGGAACCTTCGAGCGAAGAAGAGGCGGCACGAATCGTGCATGCAGCGGAATCCAAAGAGTGGTACGTGAAGTCCGTCGATGAGACGGAGGCCTCGCGCGCCGCGCGTGGTCCCTTCACCACCTCGACGCTGCAGCAGGTCGCCTCAACGCGCCTGGGATTCTCTCCCTCGCGCACAATGGGCGTCGCACAAAAATTGTACGAATCGGGCTTTATCACCTACATGCGTACCGACAGCATGAACCTCGGCAAAGAGGCACAGGAAGCGCTTGTCGCTGTGGCCGCATCGGAGTTTGGTGAGAAGTACGCAGAGGCGCGCACGTACAAAACGAAATCCAAGAGCGCACAGGAGGCGCATGAAGCGGTTCGACCGACAGATCCCAAAAAACGTACTGCCGGCCACAACGAAGACCAGAAGAAACTCTACGCGCTCATTCGCGCACGCGCACTCTCGAGCCAGATGGCGGACGCGAAGACATTGCGCACCAAGGTTATCGCGACCGTCAAAGGTGCGGAGATCCCCGATTTTGCAGCCAACGGCTCCCGTGTCATTTTCGACGGCTGGCTGGCGGCAGATCCTGACGCTCGCGGTGAAGATGTCGAACTACCGAAGGTCGCAGCAGATGATGCGCTCGATTTAATTGCTGCGCACCTCGAAGGCAAAGAGACGCAGCCGCCCTCACGCTATACCGAGGCGGGGCTCGTCAAAGAGCTCGAAAAGCGTGGCATAGGACGCCCTTCGACATATGCGAGCACGCTGCGCACCATCGAGGCGCGCGGATACGTGGAGAAACAGGGGCGCACGCTTATCCCGACTGCGACGGGCGATGTCGTCTCGTCATTCATTGAAGAAAACTTTACCGAATACATTTCCGACACGTTTACCGCGGAGATGGAAAATGAGCTCGACGAAATTGCCGAGGGCAAGCGCGGGTACGAAAAGACTCTGAAAGATTTTTACGGACCATTCACGAAGGCGGTAAAGTCGAAGGCAAAGATTGCCAAGATTACCTCAATGGGCGATGCACCCGAGGAATTCCTCTGTCCTATCTGCCAAGGACCGATGGAGTACAAGCTCTCGAAAAATGGCCGCTTCATGAGCTGTAAGAAATTTCCCGAATGTCTCGGCGCACGCAAGGATGACGGCTCGGAGATTGCGCCACCTAAGGAGCTCGATGAGCCGTGCCCTGATTGCGGCGGCAAGCTCATCCAGCGAGAGGGTCGCTTTGGCCTTTTTATAGCGTGCGCCAATTACCCCAAGTGCAAGTACGTCCGTAAAGATCCGGCAGAAGAAGCGAAGGCAAAGACCGGCGTCACCTGCCCGACGTGCGGAACAGGTGAAATGCTCGAGCGACGCGGACGCTTCGGCATTTTCTTTGCATGCTCCAATTACCCTACCTGCAAAAACGCCATCAAGGCGCGACCGACCGGCAAGCTCTGTGAGATGTGCGGATCGCTGATGATGGAAGGGACGAAAACTATCCCTGAAAGGTGTAGCAGCAAAATGTGTCCCAACCACAATCCGCACAAGCTCGCGAAAAAGTAGCTTTATTGGCGAACAGCGAAGCGCGCAGTATCATCAGTAGATGACGACACCTGCCCCGACCAGATCACTAGCGGATATTTTGAGCGCCATGAGCTCGAAGTCTGCGCACGACGTAGCACTCGTGTCCAGTGCGTACGAATTCTCCAAAGTAGCTCACAAGGACCAGAAGCGATACTCAGGAGACAATTATTTCGTACACCCCGCCGAGGTCGGCTTTCTTCTTGCGCAGGTCGGCATGGATCCCCAGACGATTTCTGCAGGGCTCTTGCACGACACCATCGAAGACGCCGGGGTGCGCCCGTCGACGATTGAAGAAGAATTTGGCATCGAAGTGCTCACGCTCGTGCAGGGTGTCACCAAGCTCGGCACACTTCGTTATCGCGGATTGGAGCGCCACACGGAGTCACTTCGCAAACTCTTTGCGGCGACCGCCAAGGACATTCGCGTCCTTATTATCAAGCTCATGGATCGTCTGCATAATGCGCGCACGCTTGAGCACGTGCCGAAAATCGAAAAACGGACACGCATCGCGCTCGAAACACTCGAAATCTACGCGCCGATTGCTGATCGTCTTGGTATGTCTGTTGCGAAGCAGGAGCTCGAGGACGCTGCCTTCCCGTGGGCGATGCCGAAGGAGTACGAAAAGACCCGCGAAATGCTTCGCGAGCGCAAGAATGAGAACGAGAAGCGTCTCGAAAAAGTCGAGCATGATTTGAAACGAGAACTAGCAGAGGCAGGAATTCGTCACTTCAGCGCTGAAGCGCGCATCAAAGGCATCTACAGCTTGTACAAAAAACTTGAGCGCAAGGATTGGGACATTACAAAGATTTACGATATTTTGGCGCTTCGCATTGTCTTCCCCTCAGTCGCAGATTGCTACACCGCGCTCGGAATCATTCATGGACACTGGCGCCCCGTGCCGGGCAAGATAAAGGACTACATCGCCTTTCCGAAGCCAAACGGGTATCAATCGATCCACACGACGGTCTACACCGGTGACGGAGGCGCGCTTGAAATACAGATGCGCACCGAATCGCAACATCGCGAAGCGCTCTACGGCATTGCCTCGCACCTCACCTACAAGGAGGTCCAGCAAGGAACAGGAAAGCGCGGCGGACTCGAATGGATTCGACAGTTCTTCCCGCGCTCAAAAGTCCCTGTTGTCGTCGATGCCAATACTGCCGAAGACAAGGTACCGACGTGGGTGCAAGAGCTCGCGTCCGCCCATAACGACAGCGAATCGGAGGAGTACATGGATACACTCAAATCAGATTTCTTTAGCCATCGCGTCTTTGCCTTTACACCAAAGGGAGACGTGATTGATCTCCCGATTACAGCAACGCCTATCGACTTCGCCTATGCCGTGCACTCCGATCTCGGCAACAAAATGTCTGGTGCGCGCGTCAACGGCAAAATGGTATCACTCGATACGAAGCTGCGGAATGGCGATCTCGTGGAAATTATCGTGAAGCCTGCCGGCAAGCCGAGCCGCAAGTGGCACGATATTGCGAAGACCAACATGGCAAAGAAACACATCCGCGCAGCACTCGCTGCGGTGGAGAAGAAGAAGTCAGCGAATTAGACACTGAAATTCGAGATGGAGTAGAGATCGTCCTGCGGTGAATTGGTCGGCGTAGCCTTCTTCTCTTCGGGAGCTGCCGCATTATCCCCTTGCATCATCGTTGGTGCGGCCTCCTCGCTGGCCGGTATCTCGGAGACGGCCGCGGTGTCGCTTTCGACTACAGACAACGGTGTCTGTACGGGTGCTGAAAATGGTATCGGCGTCGATGCTCGAGATTGTTGCGCGAGCGAGATGCACAGCGCCGTAAGATCTTCCGGAGAGAAGAATTCGATCATGACCTTCCCACCAGTATCCTTCTTCTCGATGCGCACACGCGTACCGAGGCTCTCCGAAAGGCGTTTCTCGAGATCGAGCAAATCCGGCGAGAGAAGCGCCTTGTGGCGTACTCGCTCGACAGCAATGCGCCGAGCCATCTGCTCGGAATCGCGCACGGTGATGCGGCGAGCAATAATTTCTCTGAAAAGCGTCATCTGCTCTTCCGTCCTATCGGCAAGCATGAGCAGCGGCCTCGTGTGACCTTCGGAGATTTCTCCCGACTGAAGTGCAAGCTGCATGACATCAGGAAGCGCAAGAATGCGCAGTGTATTGGATACATACTCGCGACTCTTGCCGACGCGCGACGCGACCTCCTTGTGCGAGAGTGAAAACTCCTCGACCAATCGCTTGAAAGCCTTGGCGCGATCGAGCGCATTTAAATCCTCACGCTGCAAATTCTCGATGATGGCAAGCTCGAGCTTCATCCTATCTGAGTCTTCGCCACTTCGAATCACCACGGGAACTTCGCGGAGTCCCGCAAGCTTGGAAGCGCGCAAACGGCGCTCTCCTGCGATTAATTCGTACTGAACGAAAATGCCCTCACCCGGTCGCTCCACTTCTTTGCGTGTGACGGTCAAGGGCTGGAGGATGCCGTACTGGCGAATTGATTCCGCGAGCGATGTCAGGCTCGTCTCGTCGAACGTGCGGCGCGGCTGGAAGGGGTTTGGCTGGATACGCTCCACCTCCACCCAGAAAATTGAGTTTTCCTGATACTGACTCGACATAGAAAAATTATATCACGCGATGAATTATCAGCGGATACGGCTTCTCACGTAGTGATAGAGAGAAAATACGATGGCCGAGAGACACGCAAGTTTCCACAGGAGCAACCATTCACCGCCCCTCTCGAGGAAGGATAGCGGGTAGTATGCCTCGACGATATCCGAGAGGCCGAAGAGTGCAAAAGCGATTCCGCCGGACCGCGCACCAGCAAAAGACGACCGTCGCGTGAGCAGCGTCCAAACCACGGCACATACGATCCATAACACCCCTTCGATGAGATTAAACGCAAGGAAAGAAATACCTAACATGTGCCGGGAGAGAGAATCGAACTCTCACATCTTGCGATACACGATTTTGAGTCGTGCGCGTCTACCAATTCCGCCATCCCGGCAATCAATGAACCACTCTCGTGCTCT
>CAYGFN010000016.1:0-1494 GCA_964349145.1 uncultured Candidatus Saccharibacteria bacterium | reverse complement strand
CTATAAAGTATGGTGTCCGCATGGAGCTCCAGAAAGTGCTCGTCATCGTAGGCCCGACAGCCTCGGGCAAGAGTGCCCTCGGGGTAGCTCTCGCGCGGAAATTCAAGGGCGAGGTGATATCGGCCGATTCACGACAGGTCTATAAGGGGCTCAACATAGGGACGGGCAAGATAACAAAGAAAGAAATGCGTGGCGTCCCCCATCACCTTCTCGATATCGTTAGTCCCAAAAGGAAATTCAGCGCCGGTGACTACGCCAAAGCCGCTCGCAAGGTGAGTTCTACGATATGGTTACATACTCGATTACCGATTGTAGTCGGAGGCACCGGATACTACATCGATTCGCTTCTCGGGCGCATTGCATTCCCCGATGTCGCGCCAAATAGGGCGCTGCGCGGGAAGTTGCAGAAGAAGAGTGCGGCGCAACTCTACGCCCTACTCACGAAGCGCGACCCGAGGCGCGCCAAAGCGATGAGCACTCCGAGCGAGCGCAACAACAAAGTGCGCCTCATCCGTGCACTGGAAATCGCCGCCGCAAAACCTCGTCTCAAAACTGCAAAATTGTCACTTCAGTGTGATGCTCTCTGGATAGGGATTGCGCCGGATTTCAAAATGCTGGAAAAGAATATCCGTTCTCGGCTCAGCGCGCGCATCAATGCGGGCATGATTGCTGAGGGCAAGCGTCTGCGCGAAGCCGGAGTCAGCTTCAAACGCATGGAAGAACTCGGGCTCGAATACCGCTCGCTTGCTCGCCTGCTGCAGAACAAGATTTCGCGCGAAGAATTTGAGGAGGAGCTGTATCGCGACATTCGCCGCTATGCCAAAAAGCAGCTCGCCTACTGGAAACGCAATAAAGAAATCAGATGGTTTGACCCTGCCTCAAAATCAATTGAGCCCGTGGTGCGAAAATGGCTTAGTACCACTCCTTATGTTTCAGTTGGGAAAGCGCGATGATAGCAGCAGGCAGATAGTATTGCGTTCTGTCGATGGCACCGTCGGTAAGGTGCCCAATGGTACCTGACCCTTGCTTAGTATTCGTACTATTGAAGAACCTGTCTGCAGCATCACCAAGCTCTAATCCGTTTTCCACAAGCCTCGTCATCTCGCGGGGGATATGAAAGCTTGCTGTGGAAGTCTCTGTGACACTCCCCGCTTGATCGGCCATCACAATCCACGCGCGCTCTGCGAGATGCTCGCCATCGCGGAACAAGCCGCCTTCTTGGCTCGACCAGTATTCCGCTTGGGGATGCAAATTCTTTACAAACGCGAGCCTATTGAGAGCGCCTTCACGGGCCTCACCCTCCATTGGTTGGTCTGGCACACCGGATTCCGATTTGACTCCTCGCACATCAAACACTTCTTCGGGGAATACTGCGGCAAATGCTCGCTTCGCGACTTCGATCTTGATCGGATTGGTCGACGCGACAATAACGGTCTTCATGGCGGGCCCACTAGGAATCGAACCTAGGTCAGCGGTTTTGGAGACCGCTGTTCT
>CAYGFN010000015.1:0-18396 GCA_964349145.1 uncultured Candidatus Saccharibacteria bacterium | reverse complement strand
TGCGTATACGTAATACATCGTCGTTACTACCAACCTGCCTGCCGGCAGGCAGGTTTCGCCACCTGCCCGTCGGGCACATACTACCCATTTTGTTAGCGTCCGCCCACCCAGCCCGCGGGCGGGCCTATGCCGTCGGCTCGGCGTACATCCGTGCTCGCTCCTCCGCCAGGGCTGAGTGCTCCAAAACCAAAGGTGTCGTCGATAATCTTAAGAATTCCATACACAGAGACCATGATGAGCATTCCGAGAAGGCCGTAGACCATGTGCTGCTTCCCTTCCCGCGATGCTTCCCCCGAATTCAGATTCCACATGAATTCAAGAAGCCCGTACATAAATACCATAAACCCCGCGGCGAATACCAAGAGTATCGCGGGGTTTACGACGTACGTGATGAGTTTATCGAGCAACGCGGAGGCGGCCTCCATATGTCAGGCCTAGCCTAGATCGTACGAGGGTAGACGCCGGCCGGAGTAAGCGCCGTATCGGTCGGACTGATACCGATAGTCTGCTGGAGGATGCGCACCAAGCCCCAGATGGAAACCATGACGAAGATTGCTATGATGCCCCAGATCATAGTCTGGAGACCCTCGTGCTTCTTTTCATCGACACTGTACAAGTACTTGATGAGTCCCCAGAAGAAGACCACTACCGCGACCAGCACGAAGAGTGCCAACACCGCATTGAGAAATCGCGTGGCGAGATTCAGGATACCGAAGAGACCCGGAGACGTAGTAGTCTGTGCCAATGCCAGCGCGGGAAACAACAGCGAAGCCGCTGCGAGAGATGAAATACCTGTAATTCGTGCACGCATAGCTATGTATGACAGATTATTATTAGTTAGTACCATCATCGTAGCGCCGAACGAGCGAATCACAACAGCAGTAACTCTCGCACTGTGGATAGCCTGCACTCACGCATGTTCAGCGTCAGGATCCTTCCCCGACCCTTGCATAGCGACAAAGATGGCCCATCCGATACCCGCAAGGACGGCAAAGCCAATGAGGTACACCGCGGTAGCCGTGTTTTTTTGTACATACTGCACGATGAAGAGGATGACGGTAAGCGTGAAGAGGATAGCTATCGCCCATTGCATGAGATGAATTGCCTGGTCACGATACGTCGGCGTCGTGCCGAGGCGCACCATCCACATGAGGCACGCTGCTCCCATGAGGAGTATCGATACGGTGAGCATGAGGCCGACGATGATATTGAAGAATCCAACTAGTTGAGTGAGAGGAACAGGCAGCATAGTTATGTGCAGGAGCGTGCCGAGGTAGTCGCTGCTCCCGGAGCGGCATCAAAAAGTGTCTCTTGCAGAAGACGCAGAATCCCCCAGACAGATACCATGAGGAAAATGCCGAGCAGCCCCCACAGAATGATATTTCGAAGATTGGTGTGCGACGCTTCTCCCGCACGAATATTCATCGTGATTCCGAAGAGGTAGGTCGCCACCGCAGCCAGCACAAACAAACCCGTCAGCGCATTGAAAATGCCGACGAAGAAATTCACCAGCTCACAGAAATTTCTCGGAGCAGCAGCAAGTGCAAACGAGGGTACGAGCAGAAGCGCGAGCACGGAGAGATGTACAATCCGATTACGCATAGCGGTTATTTAGCGAGCTGTGCGATTGTCCCTCCAATCATGGTTGCCAACACCCACGCCCCCAGAATCAGAATGGCTCCGATAATTACGTAGAAGAAATTCTGCTTTGCTTCGGATAGTTTGCTCTCGTTGCCGCGCGCGAGGATAAAGAGAAACCCCGAGTACACCATAAAGAGTGCGATGATGGGGAGCGCAATCATCACCATGGCGCGTAGTGCTCCGGCGATGAAATTCGGGATGGTCGAAAATTCTGCCTTCAAGGGACTGTCAAACTGTGCATACGCGAAATTCCCCACCAGGAATACGAGTACAAACGCACATGCTGAAATGAGAAAGTGTCTCATATCCCGACCAAACCATTTATTTGTTGATCTGCGCGGGTAATCGCCTCAGAAAGTAGCACGGAACCACTCGTCATATCCTCAATCATAGCGCGGAAAATTGTGTCTGTCTTCGCGGGATCAGGATCCGTCCACGAGCGCGTAATAATCGCCTGCGTGGCGAGCAGGTCTGTCTCTCGCGATCTGCGCTGCTCATCGAGGACATCGCGCCGCGCGCTGGGCATCCCGAGCGATTTCGAGAGGGCAGCAGAGACCTCCTTGCTGGAGAGGAGCCATTGAATGACGAGCGCCCCCCGTGGGTTCTTCGCTGCTTTCGGCATTGCGATGCCGTACACTACTCCACCTGTTGCAATCAGACCCCCTGCGGATGTGCCCACGCCGCGAATCTGCGGCACCGGTGCGACTGCAAAATTGAGGTTCGGGTTTGCAGCCTTAAGTGCGAGAAGCTCGCTCGCACGACCAACGTAGAGCGCGAGAGTGCCGGATACGAAAGCACGCTGCGATCGCGGAAATGAGCGATTCCACGAATACCCCGGCTTCGACGGATCTGCAAACTCCGTATAGAAGCGGACCGCTGAGGGCACCGCCGCGGAAGCTGCGGCACCTCTATTTTGCGCCAAAAGCGCCGCCACTAGCCTCCCACTTCCATCGCGTGCTGTAATGGAACCTCCCGCCTGAATCATGAGCATAGTCAGAATTTCTTTGGCATGATCGACGTTGCTGTATGCGCCAAATGAAATCGCCGAACGTTCGAGCGACCCGCTCTCGCTTTTCTTGGTGAGACGCTGTGAGTAGTCGAGTAATTCATCCCAGTACTGGGGTGGCTTAGAAAATCCAGCTGCCGCGAGCAGGTCTTTGTTCCAATACAGTACCAACGGGTCGACTACGACAGGGAGCGCGATAGTGCCCTCCACGTCGAGAAACGGTTGTGCGCCATCGACAAATGCGGTACCGAAGAGCTCAGGAGTGATTTCGGTCATAGGGATCTGGGCAACGCGCGATTTCTCGACATAAGCCTGCTCCTCTGTGAGAAAAAAGAGGTCTGGTGAGGCTCCCGAAGCGAATGCATTGAGCAATTCGACGCTGTAGGCCGCCTCACTCTTCTGCACATACGTCACGTTCTGCAGATTCGGCTGGGTCGAGGAGAGCTCAGCGAGGGCCGCGAGGACCGCCTGCTCCTCAAAGGTCCCCCACACAACGACCGGACCAACGGCGGTCTCGGGACCTTTCGAGATATAGAAGGAAAAAATGATAACTCCGGCGATAGCGAGCGCCCCGAAGCTCGCAAGGAGCGCAATCTGGAATGATGACGTGTTCTTCATATCGCGTGTGGTTTGATAAAAATGAGTCCGTAATGATGCGCGCCTGCGCTGAAGCTCTGGGCACGTTTGAATCCGCACGCTTCTGCCATGGCTATTGCTGTCTTTTCCGGAAAAACGTGTTTCTGAATCGGTCCCAATCCCCCGAAGCTCTCCGTCCAATCGATAACCACCAATCTGCCGCGAGGCTTCAGTACGCGCATCGCCTCACGAAATGCGCTCTCTTTACTTTCGAGTTGAAAAAAAAGATTTGATACGAGCACGAGATCGAGATGCTCATCGGCAATTTTGCTCGCGCCTGCTCGCTCGAGATCACCCCAGATAACTTCGATATTGTTGAATCCGCGCGCGTGCGCCTGATTTTTGATACGAGTAAGCAGATCCTTTTGTATATCGATGACGTAGACTTCTCCGGAATTTTGCGTAGCAGCCGCCATGGCAAGTGCATAGTGTCCGCTGCCCGCACCGAAGTCCGCGACGCGCATCCCCGGCTCTATGCCAAACTCCCCGACATTCTCATGCGGCAGCGCAAATGCGTCAGCGGATTGTGCTGCCTCTTCAGTAATCATCTCGTACAGTATAAACCGTGCGCGCTCGCTCGGATGACAGAGAAAAAACCAGTGGGGAAACTACTCGAGCGCCGCATCATCGGCTTCAAACACAACGAATGAGGCGACGGTATCAGTGTCACGCATTTTCATCACTCGTACGCCCTGCGTGGCGCGCGAGAGCGTCGGGATTTCATCGAGCCCTGTGCGTATGGCTTGCGACTTCTTCGACATAGCGACTAGTTCCCCTTCCTGCTTCACGAGGACAGCGCCGCCGACGAGCTGCTTGGTCTTTGCGGTAATCGACATTGTCTTGATGCCGGATCCACCGCGACCCTGCGTCTTGTATTCGCTCATTTTGGTCTTCTTGCCGTAGCCGGTCGAGGAAAGCACGAGCAGCTCTGCGTCTTTGACACCCTTCGGGACGACTCCCGTGCCGACAATGACATCTCCCGCGACGAGCTTCATGCCGCGCACGCCGGCTGCCTGTCTGCCCATCTCGCGCACGTCTTTCGCGGCAAAGCGAATGGATTGACCCTTGGCAGTCACGAGGACCGCATCGTCGCCTTCGTGTATGAATGAGGCAGAAATGAGCGAGTCGCCTTTGTCGAGCCCAATGGCGATAAGGCCGGAGCGGCGAACCTCGTAGAAACTCTTGGCAGCTACTCGCTTCACGGTCCCTTCGCGCGTTGCCATGATGAGTGAGAGTCCGTCGACCGTTTTCTTCTCCTTCGGCATTGAGAGAATCGAGGTGATGCGCTCATCTTGTTCGAGCGAAATGAAATTCATTATCGATTTGCCCTTGGTCGCACGCTTACCCTCCGGCAGGTCGTACATTTTGAGCTGATAGACCTTGCCCTTGTCGGAGAAGAAGAGGAGATCGGCATGCGCGTTGGCAGTCAAAAATTGAGTCACAAAATCTTCCTCCTTTGTATCGAGATCTACCACACCGATGCCGCCGCGCTTTTGGCGGCGATATTCCGCAGGATTGGTACGCTTGATGTATCCGCCCTGCGTCAAGACGAGCACGAAATCGTCATCGGCAACGAGATCCTCTGCAGAGAGAATGGTCGCGCCGCGCTTCACAATCTTGGTGCGGCGATCGTCTCCGTATTTCTCTACCACTTCTTTGATTTCGGTCTTGATGAGTTCGAGAAGCTTTTTCTCGCTCTTGAGAAGTGCCTTCAATTCCTCTATGAGCGCCTGCACCTCCTTTAATTCATCTTCAATCTTCTGGCGTTCGAGCGCTGCAAGCCGTTGGAGACGCAAGTCGAGAATCGCCTGTGCCTGCAGATCGGAGAATTTGAAGGTCTTCATCAGGCCGTTCTTGGCATCTTCAACTGTCTTGGACTTTCTGATGAGTGAAATGATTTCGTCGAGGTGATCGAGCGCCTTCTTGAGCCCGAGGAGTATATGCTCACGGGCCTCCGCAATCCTGAGGTCATATTTAGTGCGGCGGGTGACGACGTCTTTGCGGTGTGCGACGTAGTATTCGAGCATCGCCTTGAGCGAGAGGGTCTGCGGGACGCCATCGACGAGCGCGACAACGTTGTAGTGAAATGTCTCTTCGAGCTGCGTGTGCTTATACAAGAAATTCAGCACGGTCTGCGCATTGGCGTTGTTCTTGAGCTCTATCACAATGCGAATGTCCTTCGCGGACTCGTCGCGAATATCGCGAATGCCTTCGAGCTTCTTTTCGTGCACCAAGTCTGCAATTTTGGTGATGAGATCGCTTTTGACCACGCGGAAAGGAATCGAGGTGATGATGATCTCGTAATCACCCTTTTTGCCTTCCGTGATTTCGGCATCGCCACGCACGACGACCGGGCCGCGACCATTGGTGTACGCGTGCCGAATGTCTGTCTGATTGAAGGCGATACAGCCGGTCGGGAAATCCGGGCCCTGGATGAATTGGAGGAGATCATCGGTCGCCGCATCCGGATTATCGATGAGGTGTATCGCCGCTTCTCCCACCTCCCGAAGATTGTGAGGCGGAATATTTGATGCCATGCCGACTGCGATGCCGAGCGTGCCATTGAGGAGGAGGTTCGGAATAGTCGTGGGAAGCACCGATGGTTCTTTCTTGGTGTTGTCGTAGTTGGGGCGGAAATCGACGGTGTCCTTATCGATGTCGCGCATCATTTCGCCACCCATCTTCGACATCTTCGCTTCTGTGTATCGGTATGCCGCCGCACCGTCGCCGTCGATGGAGCCGAAGTTGCCCTGACCAATCACGAGTGGATAACGCATTGAGAAATCCTGCGCCATTTTG
Organism: uncultured Candidatus Saccharibacteria bacterium; assembly: GCA_964349145.1. GTDB lineage: Bacteria > Patescibacteriota > Minisyncoccia > Phycocordibacterales > UBA2100 > UBA10103. The sequence goes on along the minus strand of CAYGFN010000015.1, from coordinate 12,314 downwards.
ACCATCGCATCGTAAACCGACGCGTCGCCATGCGGATGGTATTTACCGAGCACATCGCCGACCACCGTCGCAGACTTCCTCGTCTTCGCACTCGCGGTCAATCCCGCTTCCTGCATGGCAAAAAGGATGCGTCGGTGTACCGGCTTGAAGCCGTCACGCACATCGGGAAGTGCTCGCGCGGTGATGACTGTCATCGCGTAATCGAGATACGATTCGCGCATTTCGGTCGTGATCGAGCGAGCGACGACATTCACGTGGGCGGGTTTGGCCGCGTCGGATTCCGGCTGTTTGTCCTCTTTTCCACGTGCCATAAAGTACGTGAATTATAGCATACAAACGAGGGCTCTTCCAGCGAAAATACGGCTCTCTGCCTGCGCGGATGAGCTGCCCGGGACTCTACCTTGTTGCTACTGCGCGTCCGTGCTTGTCGCTGCCGTGGGCGCCGCCAAAGGAATCGAATTGCTCACTGAGGTAAAGAAGTAGAAGGCCCAGCCCACAAAAAGCACCACGACCGCCCCCACAGCGACCGCACCGGCAAAGGCGACCCGCTCGTGCCGCGGCCGCTCTTTCATGTGTTCGATTTTCCGATGAATCATCGGTTCATTATATTATGCCGCGAGCACCACTACCTCATTTTGTTTCCCCACCACATCGCGCGGCTTCAGCGTAAGCTTGTCGACCGGCTTCGTGCCGTCGGCGCCCGCTTCTTTCAAAAATTGTTTGAGAGTTTTATCGTCATAGAGAATCGGGATTACGATTCTTGCCTCCAGCTTCACGGCAAGCTTTTCCGCCTCAGCAGGCGAAAGCGTGCCTTCGCCGCCGACGGGGATCACGAGAATGTCGGGCGAATCCATTTCCAAGACTTCCGACGGCAGGTCCATATCTCCGAGCGCACCGAGATAGAGAATTGAAAGTCCGTCGAAGTGCATCGAGTAGACCGTATTGATTCGGCCCTCGCCGCCCTGGCCGCGTCCCGCGTCCGCGGGCAGGCCGTACATGGAGCCGGCAGGAAAACCCGATACGACAATCTCGCTCACCTCATATTCACCCGCACCGAAGATAGCGAAAGGCTGTTTCTCGCCGCGCGCCGCCTCTTCAGCGCCGTTCATATCAGGATGATTGAGGCTCACGATTGCCACATCCGTACCGAAATTCACCGGCTTGAAATTCTTGGACTGTTTGGATACGGGTCCAAATACGACCGTCGTATCCCCCGCTGATGCGCGAATGCAGCTGCCTTCGTGGAATGTCAAAATCATGTCGGGCAGTATAGCAACTTTTCCGATACAGTCATCGCTACTCGCGCGTGCGCTCACTCTTGAGTAAATCGCGAATCTCACAGAGCAACTTCTCTTCCGTGCTCACCGGGACGACCGGTTCCTCCTGCTCCTCTTTGCGGAATCGGCTCGTCACACCCGAAAACATCTTGAACAAGAGGAAAATGGAGATGCCGATGACAAGGAAGTTGACCCCTGCCTGCAGGAGATGGCCATACCCAATCACGAGCGCGGGCGTCGTCGTGCCGCTCATCACCGTTGCCTCACGAATCGTGTACGACCACGTGCTGAAATCGACGTTGTTCGTCGCAAGCGAAAGGAGTGGCATCAAGATGTCCGCAACGAGCGAATTCACAATCGCACCAAACGCGGTACCGAGTACCACCGCAACCGCAAGCTGCACAGCATTGCCCTTCGCCGCGAATTTCCAAAATTCTTTGAAAAACCCTCCCGCCTTCTGCTCCAGATTCTTAAGCACCATGAAAAATACTGTACCACACCAGCTCCCATGGGCGTGCGCGGTCTCGAGAATTTCTCGCGGCTCCCCTTGCATGCGTCCAACCTTCTATATATACCCCGTGAGATAGACTTCTCGACTACTCATCATTCGTGAGTACCCAAAAGCATCTATATATTGAGGCCTATTGAGTCTTTTATCTCATGGGGTATAGTGTGCCGACTCCCTTTGGGAGATTATTAATTATAAGAACAGTCCGGGTAGTGCCTCCCTGCACGACAGACACGGTAGAGTAAGCAGAGGGCGCCGGACACACTATCATGGTTACAGCAGACACAAGCGTGGAAGACACGCAGGTAGAAGTTGAGGAGGTAAAGGATTTGGGTCCCATGGGGACTCTCATGGAGAACTCGGCAAAGCCGCCGCAGCTCGACGACGTGGTCGAAGGCCCCGTGATTGCGCTCGGTCGCGCACGCGTCTTCGTGGATCTCCATCCGTATGGCACGGGCATTATTTATGGTCGCGAATACCTCTCGGCGCGTGAATCGCTCAAGAATGTAAATCTTGGCGACCTCATCACCGCGAAGGTCGTCGGGCTCGACAACGCCGACGGCTACATCGAGCTCTCGCTTCGCGAGGCTCGTCAGGCACTCATCTGGAATGAGGCCGAGGTCGCGATGCAGAAAAAGACGGTCTTCGAGCTTCCGATTACAGATGCCAACAAGGGCGGTCTCATCATCAGCTGGAACGGCATTCAGGGCTTCCTCCCTGCTTCGCAGCTCTCGCCTTCGCACTATCCGCGCGTGCAAGACGGTGACAAAGACAAAATCTTCACCGAGCTCAAGAAGATGATCGGCACGAAACTCGAGGTCATGGTCATCACGGCATCACCGAAAGAGGCGAAACTCATCTTTAGCGAGAAAGGCGCCGGTACTTCAGAGCGTGCGAACCTTGTCGAAAAATACTCCGTTGGCGACACCTTTGAAGGCACCGTCACGGGTGCGACTGAATTCGGCGTATTCGTCAAACTCGAGGAAGGTCTCGAAGGTCTCGTCCACATTTCCGAAATGGATTGGGCACTCGTCGAGAATCCGAAGACTCGATACAAGGCTGGCGACAAGGTGAACGTGAAAGTCATCGAGATCAAAGACGGCAAAGTGTCGCTCTCCATCAAAGCACTTACCTCTGATCCATGGACAATTGCTTCCGAGAAGTACAAGAAGGATCAGCGCGTAGAGGCAGTGGTCATCAAGTACAACAAACATGGCGCACTCGCTTCTATCGAGGAGGGTGTTGCCGGCCTCGTGCACATCTCTGAATTCGCAAGTGAAGACGAATTGCGCGCCAAGCTCGAGCTCGGCAAGGTCTATCCGTTTACGATTACATTCTTCGAACCGAAGGATCGTCGCATGACGTTGAAGCCCGCGCTCTAAGCACGGTACGCACAGAAAAAGCCGGCCTTTCATAGGCCGGCTTTTTCACTGAGTTTCCATTCATAAAAAGATAAGAGGACCACTCGGTCCTCTTCTATCCCTCACGCATGCGCCCCTATGGCGCATGCGTGCCGTTGTTCTTCTGGCTACGTCCAGAGCGCGTCTTCCAACGCTTCAAAGTGAAGAATGAGCAAGCCGATGTACCGCCTCGAGAGCACGCGCGACCCCTCGACGTGGTCGCTCGGCGCGATCTGCATGCATCGTGTGCCGAGAGCTTCCAAGCGAGTCTTGAGTTCGCCGCACTCACAGTGATTAAGCGGGTAATCGAGCGAAGCAGGGAGTCTGGTCTTGAACTCCTTGGCAAGGATGTTGAGTCGCTTATAGAACGGCGCCTCATCACCGTTGCAGATCTCTGCTGCGCACCATTCCTCGCTCAGCTTCGTGAGCAGATCGCCAAGCATAGTGACAGGATCAAACACTCTGGCCTTTCTCACTTCCATTCCCCCCGTACCATTTACAGCCAACGGGAATCGCGGCTCGCGGGAGCGTAGCAACAATTGGGTCTCGAATCAACCCTGATTCGCCGCATTCATTGCTATCGTAGGACCATCCGACATCGTCGTCGCGATTGCCTCACTCACCCTTTTGAAGATTTTTTTCAATTCGTCCAGTTCAGCATCGCGAAATCGAGCGAGAATATAGTCGTTGACCTCCTTCTCTCCTTCCGGCTTTCGCGTCTTTCCCCCCGGCGTCGAGCGAGAGACACCGATTCGAATGCGCGTAAACTTCTTTGTCTTCACCGCGCGGGTCACGCTCTCAATACCCTTGTGCCCACCCGATCCGCGATCGAAAGAAACCTTGATTTTGCCGAACGGGAGGTCCAAATCATCGTACACAACAATCATTTTCCCCGCGGCCTTCACGCTCTTTACATATTTGACGACCGCAGAGCCTGATTTATTCATAAATGTGTCCGGCAGCACCGCCGCAAAGAGCTGTTTTGCTACCGCACCCTTCGTGACAGTCGCTTTGGCCTTCCCATCCACACGCCAGGCGCTTGCGTCACACTGTTTAGCAAAGAATTCGACTGCCATGCGCCCTGCATTGTGGCGCGTGCACTCATAATCCTCCCCCGGATTGCCCAGACCGACAATTACCCACGTCATAATGTGCGTCAGTATATAGCATTTCCACCGTCCTCCCAGGATACAATTTTGCCGAAAGTATTTTTTTCTCCTAGGGAGCCCGACGGGGCGAGCTCGAGGAATTTTTCAGCAGAAAAATATCCGTGAGAAAAAATATTTTCGGCAAAATTGTATCCGCCATTTCTTTTACTTGGTGTCAACCCGCACGCGGAGTTAGAATGTGCGCACATGAATGATCCCGTGATGCAAAACAGCTCATCACCGGAAAAAAATTCCTCCTCTTTCTTGCATTCGATGCGATTCGACGGTTCGCTCGTCGTGTATACCATCATTGCAATCTCTCTCGCACTCTTTATTCGTCACTTTGTAGCCGCTCCGTACATCGTGCAGGGCGCTTCTATGGAGCCGACCTTCCACGACTACCACTATTTGATTATCGACAAAGTCTCGTACCGCCTCGATGACCCTGCGCGAGGTGATGTGATTGTGCTCGACCTCCCCATCGACACCACGCGAGCGCTTATCAAGCGTGTTATTGGCCTCCCTGGCGAGACCGTGAGCATCAATGGCACCACAGTAACAATCACCAACACCGAGCACCCGACCGGCATGACCATCGATGAGCCGTATCTCTCTCTCGAGTCGCTCGGCGGTCCGACCGGCATGACGATTGCACTCGGCGAGGATCAATATTTTGTACTGGGAGACAACCGTCGCGTGTCATCCGACTCTCGCTCGTGGGGCACGCTTCCGCGCGAAGACATCGTGGGGCGCGTGATAGTGCGCCTCTTTCCCTTTACAGACATCGGTCTGCTCCCCGGAGCTACGCGATACCAAGAATAATTATTAGGCACAGTGTTAAGTTCTTTCTCACGTACATACACACAAAACTCGGAAGGAAGCTCGCTTACCCATCATCACCGCTCCTATGATCAGACTGAGAGACACTACGCACCCAAACACTGCTGAATTCCTCAACGCGGCAATCCGCGTTGCCGAATACTACGGCTTTTCCCCACTCGAGGAGATGAAAATTTCGAAAGAGAAGGATGCGAAGGCACGTGCGCTCGTCGCCAAGGCGGAATCCGATCTCGTCTTTGCGCGGCGCGATGAGCGCTACTTCCTCTCAGCTGCACGTCGTGCCGCGGGGATCGCTCGCACGCGCCGTCTCACCGGGGCGGGTGACCATTTCCTCGCGTGGCGCATCGGGCAGCAGTCAGGCTCACCGCATCAAACACTCGAACTTCACGTCGTTGGCTCCCCGGGCGCTGTCGCAGAGGCGCTGCTGCTCGTTATCGGGAGCGCGATTGCGGATGAGGCTGGTATCAGCGGTCGCACACTCTCCATCAACAATATTGGTTCGATGGAGTCATCGAACCGATATGTGCGCGACATAGGCCTCTATCTGAGGAAACATCTCGAATCGATTTCACCGACACTGCGTCCGCGCGCTGCAGAAGACCCGCTCGGCACGCTCGTACAGCTCATCGAGAAGGGCCACCCTGCCGCACCGCGCGCGCCGCAGTCGATGGAATACCTCACGGAAGATGAGCGTCGCAAATTCTGGGAATTGCTTGAATATTTGGAGTCACTTGGTCTCGCGTACGAACTCTCGCCGAGCATCCTGGGGAGTCGTGACTATTGGGCGCATTCTCTCTTTGAGCTCTCGACAGTCGATCCGGAAACGGGGGGAAAGCTGCCCTTCGCCTTTGGTGGTCGCTATGATCCTCTCGTCTCGCGTTTTGCCGGACAGCCGACGCATGCATCCATGATTGCCATCAACGTCGAGACGCGCGGCAAGACGCGGGCACCGCGCCGCATTCCCGCACTTCCGGCGATTTACTTCGCACACCTCGGTCCCGAAGCTCGTCGCCGCTCAATATCGGTGCTCGAACAGCTGCGCCATGCCGAAATACCCGTCCACCAGTCACTCCTCTATGACAAAATCGGAGACCAGATGATCAAAGCCCGTGATTTTGCCGTGCCATTCATCCTCATCATGGGATATAAGGAGGCAATGGAAAACACGGTGCTCGTGCGCGAGGTCGCGACGAATTCCCAAGAAGCAGTCCCTGTGGACGACATCATTAATCACCTGAAGCGTCGTCGCATCGGTGCATGGCGTGTCGAATCGCGCGTCTCGTGAGCCGAATCATGCGGACACGTTGCCTTCCGAGCCGCCAAGTGGTACACTCTCGCGCACATGTCTATAAACGCTGAAGTCACGAAAACAGGCTCCGAGAGCGCCCTTTCGACCATTCGCAAATTCTCTCGCAAGGTCCAGGGTACGGGCCTCGTGAAGACCGTGCGCGCCCAGCGCTATTTTGAGCGCGAGAAGTCCAAGACCGTCAACAAGAAACGTGCGCTTAAGCTTTTGAAGCGCCGTGCCGAATTCAAGCAGCTCGTAAAAGAAGGCAAAGTTGCCGAGCGCGAGCCTCGCCGCGGCATGCCGTCGACTCAGTCACAGGCGCAGGCCAATGCCCAAGTGCCCGCCTCTCAAGCTCGCTTCGGCGAAAATACCCCGATTGCGCGTTAGTAGCCCATCAAGGTTTAACCTTGATATTCCCCATGTTTGATATACGGAAAACAATTCGCGTCTCTCTGCCGCGAATTCCGTTTGAGGACATGGCTCGCGCCGTCCTTGGCCGGCAGTATGAGCTCTCGCTCGTCGTCTGCGGCGACGATCTCGCGCAGCGCATGAACAAGCAATATCGCAAAAAGACGTACAAGCCCAACGTGCTTTCCTTCCCGCTCGATGCCCAGAGCGGAGAAATATTTCTCAATCTCCGCTGTGCCGAGCGCGAGGCTCGAACATTCGGCATGCACACGCGGGACCGCATCGCACTTTTGTATGTACATGGCCTCTTTCACCTCTGCGGATACGATCATGGCGCCCCGATGGAGCGCCTTGAGCGGAAAGTACTGAAGCAATTCGGATTTCTCACGTAATCCACGGGAAAATCACGAGTTTCTTTCGTGGGCGCGGTACAATGTTTTGATGCGGAAGTTCTATACGGGCATCGACATCGGGACCTACCAAGTGAAGGTGGTCATTTGTGCGCCCGCTGAGAATCCCGATATGCCGATGCAAATCATCGGGAGTGGCACGGCTCATTCCAAGGGTATGCGTCAGGGCTTCATTCTCGATAGGAACGAGGCGACACGAAGCATTAAGGAAGCGTTGCAACGTGCTTCCGCGGCAGCCAAAGTCCGAGTCACAAGTGCTCGCGTCTCGCTCGGCGGCGTCGGACTCGACGAGATTCGCGCGACGGGTGAATTCCCTCTTACCGCCTCCGGCGGCATCGTGACCGAGCGCGAAATCGAGAAAGCTATCGCTGATAGCAAAACTCGCACCACCGCTAAGCTGACGAACCGCACCGTGATTCATCCGATTCCGCTTGAATACCGAGTCGATGGCACCAAGGTGTACGGTAAGCCACTGGGCCTCCAAGGTACCAAGCTCGCAGTGGATACGCTCCTTATCACCATGTTTACGCAGCACTACGACGACATTATCGACGCGGTAGAAGCCGCCGGTGTCGAAGTAGAAGGAGTGATGGCATCCCCACTTGCCGCTTCCCTGGTGACACTCACTAAGATGCAGAAAACCGCGGGCGTCTGCCTGGCAAACATCGGCTCCGAGACACTCTCCATTATTGTCTTCGACAACGACACGCCCGTGTCTTTGAAGGTGTTCCCCATCGGTTCGGCCGACATTACCAACACACTCGCGCTCTCCTTCCAGATTCCGCTCACCGAAGCGGAGAGTCTCAAGCGCGGCGGGGTCACACAGAGCGAAATCCCACAAAAAAAGCTACAGCTTATCGTATCGAATCGACTGAAAGACATGTTCACGCTCGTGAATGCGCATCTCAAATCCATCGATCGTGCAAAACTCTTGCCGGCAGGCATCGTCATCACCGGCGGCGGCTCGGGCCTCACCTCCGCTGCTGATATCGCTCGGGCGACACTGAAGCTGCCGTCGTCACTGGGCCAGATCGGTCTCATGCCGCGAAGCGCTTCGATTGATGCCACGTGGGCCGTGGCGTTTGGCCTGTGCCGGTGGGCATTCGCAGAGGATACCGCCGTCCGCACCTCATCTGTTGGCGAGGTGCTCGCCAGTGCATGGGACTCCCTGAAGCAATCCATCCGTAGTCTCCTGCCCTAGGCATGCATTACATGCATTACATCCATTCCTCTACGCCCCGTGGGGGCTTTTTGCGTTAAACGACAACGCTCAAAAGCGACTCTGTCAAGATTGCGTGCAAACCGAAAGTGCTATGATGCCCGTGATATGTCAAAACAAGTGAAGCCCGACGTTGAATCGTTCGCCCGAATTCGCGTCGTCGGCGTAGGTGGTTCCGGCGGGAATGCTGTTAATCACATGGTCTCCTCATCGCTCGACGGCGTCGACTTTATCGCGGTCAACACTGATGCGCAGGATCTCCACAAGTCCAAGGCAAAGAAGAAAATCCACATCGGCAAGACGCTCACGCGCGGCCTCGGGACCGGCATGAATCCGGACATGGGCAAGCAAGCGGCCGAAGAGACGCGCGAAGAAATTCAGGATGCCATCAAGGGGTCCGACATGGTGTTTATCACGTGCGGTATGGGCGGCGGCACCGGCACCGGTGCGGCACCGGTCGTCGCGAAAATCTCGCGCGAGCTTGGCGCACTCACGGTCGGCGTCGTGACGCGTCCGTTTTCGTTTGAAGGCGCGCAGCGCCTGCGTCTCGCTGAGCAGGGTCTCTCGGAGCTGAGGAAGGCAGTGGATGCGCTCATCATCATCCCGAACGACAAGCTGCTCTCAATCGTCACCCGCGAGACGGGCATCAAGAATGCGTTTGCCATGTGCGACGACATCCTGAAGCAGGCAGTCGAGGGTATCTCGGACCTCATCACACAAACCGGCATCATCAACGTCGACTTCGCCGACGTGCGCTCGATTATGGCCAATGCCGGCTCCGCACTCATGGGTATCGGCACCGCTATCGGTGATAAGCGCGCAGAGAATGCTGCGCGAGCCGCTATCAACTCGCCGCTTCTCGAAGTATCCATTACGGGGGCAAAGGGTGTGCTCTTCTCCATCGCAGGTGGCGACGATCTCGGCATGCTCGAAGTGCAGGACGCCGCAAACGTCATTACCGAGGCAATCGATCCGGAGGCGAAAGTCATCTTTGGCGCCGTGACCGATCCAAGCCTCAAGAAGGGTGCGGTTCGCGTGACCGTCATTGCCACAGGCTTCCCCGAGGCCCCTGCGCGCCAGCCAGTCGCCTTCGGCCAACGAGTGGGCACCAAGGTGGATGCAGACGTCCCACCGGCCTCAAAACGCCCTGAGGCACGTATGGAGCCGCCTAAGAAGATCATTGACCCCGCAGCGGAGGCGCTCTTCAGGAAAGACGTCAAGGAGCCTATCAAAATCGATCCCGTGAAGCCTGCCGAACCTTTGAAGCCAGCAGAGAAGGCGGATGACGACGAGGACAATTGGGGTGGTCTGCCATCCTTCCTCCGCCGCAAATAATTGAGAACAATAAGAAGAACTGCCCCGCAAGGGGCACTTCTCTTTTTATCGTCTATAATCTATCGAATATGTACGACCTCATCATCGTTGGCGGCGGCCCTGCCGGCGCCTCAGCTGCCGTCTACGCTGCACGCAAACAGCTTAAGACGCTCATGATTGTCGAAGAATGGGGAGGTCAGAGCGCGATCTCGAGCGAAGTACAGAATTGGATCGGCACGCCTGCAATCTCCGGCGTAGATCTTGCCGCGAGCCTGCAGAAACATGCAGAGAGTTACCGCGGAGAGTGGCTCGAAATAAAGACACGCATGCGTGCGACAAAGCTCGAGACTCACGACGGCAAAGTGATCGTCACGCTCTCAAATAATGACATTCACGAAGCACAGACGGTGCTCGTGACCACCGGCGCGAATCGCCGCAAACTCGAAGTGCCAGGCGCAGCAGAATACGACCAGAAAGGCCTCACCTACTGCGCGTCCTGCGATGGCCCGCTCTTTGCTGACAAGGACGTGGCGATCATCGGTGGCGGCAACGCCGCATTTGAGACCGCGCTGCAACTCCTCGCCTACTGCAAGAATGTCACGCTCATCAATCGTTCAGACAGCTTCCGTGCGGACGAGATTACGGTAGCAGCGGCACTCGCAAAGCCCAATATGCATGTGCTCAAAAATACCGAAATCGTCTCGGTGCAGGGGGAGCAATTTGTCACCGGCCTCACCTACAAACAGGATAACGGTGCCGAGGAAAAGCTCGCCGTCGAAGGTATCTTTGTCGAAATCGGTCTTATCCCGAATACTGAATGGATCGGTACCGCACTCGAGAAAAATCCGGTAGGCCAGGTCGTCGTGGATCCACGCACACAACGCGCCTCGCATCCGCGCGTCTGGGCTGCGGGTGATTGCACCAATGGTCTCTACCATCAAAACAACATTGCCGCGGGCGATGCTGTGAAAGCCCTTGAGGATATCTACCTCTTCATCCACAAGGGCGCCGAAATCGGCATCTAGGAGGTGATTCTTTTGATCACAGAGAATGCGCGGTCCACGTGCGCATCTTCAAAGATGATGCTGAATTCCGTGCTGACCGACATCACTTCCACAAAGCTGATTCCCTCGGCAGCAATCGCTTTCAAAATCGGATAATACATTCCGGGCACCGAGAGCGAGCTCTCAGGCAAGCGCATCGTGATTGCCGAGAGCTGCGTGAGCTTGCGTACGCGCTTTTCTTTTTTGAGCGCTGCCTCTACCTCTTCTTCAAACGCGTCATTGACGATAATCAAAGTCTCGTGCAGACCGCGCGAAAAATTCAGGAAGGTGTCTTTGCGACTGCGCGCGCTTTTCGTGATTGTTTCGAGCACCTCGGGCAATGCATCGGAATTGGCACAGACGAATTCCACCAGGTTCGAGCGCACCGTCAGATCGCTCATCTGCCTCAGCAGCTTTTCGTTGTACGGGCTCTTCGGCAACCGTGCCTGCATGCGATGGAGCGCCATTGCGATCGACGCCTCTGAGACCTTCTCCATGAGACGCCTCTCGACTTCCGGCAGTATTTTGCGCGCAATCTGCGCATTGTTGGCGATACCTTCCTGCATCGCCTCCGAAAGGAAGGGCGATCGTTGGATGGTCTCCTCCACGACCTGGCTTATTGTTCTCATGTCGGATTTATAACAATTCGTAATAATTTTGCAAATATGTGCGGAAAATTTCCCCACGCGCTCCCACTCGCATATCGTTCGATCAGGACAGAATTTCCTGTCCTGATGCTCTTTCTGAAGGTGACATCATGCGCACGTTTCGTAATTGGCTCAAGGCGGTGCAGGCCGTATTCGCTTCCACGGACACGCAGCCGCGCTTCTTCGGTGGTGAACAGGTGCAATTCAAGACAAGCCTGTCCGAACCGCTCCATGCCGCTGCCGTGTTGCTGCAAAAGCAGATCGGCGCGCCGCCGTATACCGTAGTCATGCCGATCACTGACAAGGGCGAGGTCCTGATCCACAGCGCGAGCGAACGCGCGACCGTCCTAGAAGAAATGCTCGAGCTCGTACCAGCCGCGCTCGCTCAGCAGCATCCCTTCCACCACATCGACGAGACGGGGCGCTGGGCGAAGAACAAGTGCGGTTGATGAGATCTTTTACGGAAAACCCTTCATTCGGGTTTTCCGCTCTGAACGGACAACGTTATATATCTAACAAACTGACTGATTTTGTTACTAAATGCCGATAATTTGCCTTAAACGCTTGATGCCATTAGATTCCTCGTAGGCAGGAATTAACCTGCGTGAATGGGATGCTGATAATGGATGGGCGTAGAAATCCGGAAGACAACGCGCAACGCACCTTCAAACTGGAGCCGTGCGGCATCATGACGAGATCGGGTAACTTCCTGGCGCCGATGTGCCCCAGGTGCATCACGAGCCCGACCTCCGTGACGACGACAGTGCGACCTCGCGTCTTCGCATGTGCTTGCAGACGCTGCCAGATAGAGC
>CAYGFN010000014.1:10987-18567 GCA_964349145.1 uncultured Candidatus Saccharibacteria bacterium | reverse complement strand
GTCGATGCCGATGAGATATTTCACATTTCAAATATAACAAATGGAAAAGCCCGCGACGGAGCGCGAGCGCTTCCGATTGCGGGCCGATGGCGGCTGCTTATCGCTTACCGCGATTATCGCGAACACGGCGTCGCGGCTTTCTTTTCGGGTGAGGCCCCGAAGCACGGACGTGTTTCGATTTGGACTTCTTGCTCGGTTTCTTGACCGGCGCCGCCGACTGAGCGAGCGATGCGACAGTCTGCCGGATGCGTCGCATGTTTTGGTCGGCAAGCCCAAATCCGGGCGTGGCCGATTGGCCGGGGTCTTTTGCGAGGCTTGGCAATTTCATGACGTGCTCCTCGGTTGCTGCGGGCAACTATAGTCAAAAATGACCCTCAGTAAAGGAATATGAGAAAGGGGTATAATCGCCTCATGAGCGCGCGCGATTTCGTCCATTTGCATACCCACTCGCACTACTCCCTCCTCGAAGCACTCCCTAAGGCGGAGGACCTCGTCGCCGCTGCAAAAGCCGATGGCCAACGAGCGCTCGCGCTCACCGACAACGGCAACATGTACGGCGCCATCGACTTCTATAAAGAGGCGACCGCCAAGGGGCTGAAGCCCATTCTCGGCGTCGACTTTTTCGTCGCGCCACGCACGCGCTTCGACAAGGAGCATAAGACCGACGACAATGCCGCGCGCCTCGTCCTCCTCGCGATGAACGAAGTCGGATACAAAAACCTTCTCGCGCTCGTCACCGCATCATATATAGAAGGATTTCACCTCCGACCGCGCATCGACCGCGAACTCATCGAGCGACATCACGACGGCCTCCTCGCCATTCTGCCCTCGCACGGTGCTGAGCATGCGTATCATCTCCGCCACGGTGGTGCCGACGCGGCCTCACAAGCACTCATGTGGCACAAGAAGATATTTGGCGATAACTGCTACGTAGAAATTACGCGGCACGCGGAAATCCCCGAGCACAACACGCGCATGGACGAGATTATCGCGCTCGCGAAGCGGCATGGGGTCCCGTGCGTTGCGGCACAAGAGATTTATTACATGCAGGAAGGGGATGCGCTCGCTGCGGATTTGGTCAACAAAATTCGGACGGGCGGCGTGCTTGACCGCTCCATAGAAGAATACGAGCCGCGCAATTTTGCGTTTGCGACACAGGCGCGTATGCAGGAACTCTTCGCAGATTTTCCCGAAGCACTCGACAATACGGTGGCAATTGCAGAGAAATGCACACTCACCCTCACGCTCGGCAAGGCGATTTTCCCTGTCTTTCCGATTCCTCCGGGTACAACCCCCGACGACGAACTGCGCAAACTCACCCTCGCGGGTATCAAGGACCGCAACGCGCTCCCGACAACCGAGCTACAGAAACGCATCGATTACGAGCTTGGCATCATCCAACAAAAGGGATACGCATCGTACTTCCTTATCGTCGCGGACCTCCTTCGCTACGCACGAGACGTCGGTATTTTTACCAACACGAGAGGCTCTGCCGCAGGATCGCTCGTCTCCTACCTCTGCGGAATCACAACCGTCGACCCTGTCGCATTCAACATGCCTTTCGAGCGCTTCCTGAATCCTGAGCGCCCGTCCGCGCCGGATATCGACATGGACATTGCGGATAATCGTCGTGACGAGCTCATTGAGTACGCACGCAAGAAATACGGTGATGACCGCGTGGTGCAAATCGGGACCTTCGGCACGATGATGGCGCGCGCTGCGGTGCGCGATGTCTCGCGAGCGCTCGGCCACGCGTACGGTACGGGCGATACGATTGCGAAGCTCATCCCCTTCGGCAAACAAGGCTTCCCTGTCACGATCAAAGGCGCACTCGAGGAAGCTCCGGATTTGAAAAAGCTCTATGATGAAAACCCCGATGCGCACGAGATTTTGGAGCTCGCGCAGAAGCTTGAAGGCAACGCGCGACACGTCGGCGTGCATGCGGCAGGCGTCATTCTCGCGCCCGAGCCCGTTACGAATTACGCGCCCATTCAGCCTGATCCGAAGGGCGGCAAAACGATTACGCAGTACGACATGTACTCCATCGCCGACGAATATGGCGGTGTCGGCCTTCTCAAGTTCGACTTTCTCGGACTCACCAACCTCTCGGTCTTGGCAGATTCCGTGAAGCGCGTCAAAGCCCGGCTCGGCATCGATATCGATCTCAACACCATTCCGCTCGACGACACCAAAGTGTATGAAATGCTCACGCGCGGCGAGACGCTCGGGGTCTTCCAAATGTCAGGCAGCGGCATGACGCAATACCTCAAGGATTTAAAGCCCACGGTCATCCATGATCTCAACGCAATGGTCGCGCTCTATCGTCCGGGCCCGATGGCGTTCATCCCCGAATACATTCTGCGCAAGCATAATCCCTCGCGTGTCCGCTACCTCGATCCGCGCATGGAGGAAATCCTGAAGCCGACGTACGGAGTGCTCATCTATCAGGACGACGTCATGATGATGGCCGTGCAGCTCGCCGGCTACTCGTGGGGCGATGCCGACAAATTTCGCAAAGCCATGGGCAAGAAGATCCCCGCGGAAATGGCAGCGCAAAAAGAAAAGTTTGTGAGCGGCGTCATCGAGCGCGGCATGAAAAAAGATAGCGCCCAGAAATTGTGGGAAACCATCGAGACCTTTGCCGCGTACGGATTCAACAAGGCACACGCCGCTTCGTACGGCATGCTTGCGTACAAGACGGCGTACATGAAAGCCAACTATCCGGTCGACTACATGGCAGCGGTCCTCACCGCAGATGCCGGCGATGTGGAGAAAATCTCCGAGGTCGTGGCCGAGTGCAAGCGCATGGGTATTGAGGTGCTCCCGCCGAGCGTCAACGAAAGCCAGGGGGATTTCACTGTCGTAGACGAGAAGCGAATCAGATTCGGTCTGCACTCAATCAAGAATTTCGGACACAGCGTAGGGGATTCAATCATGTCCGCGCAGCCATTTAAGGACATTTCGGATTTCATCGCGCGCGTGCCCGACAAAAATCTCAACAAGCGCTCATTTGAATCGCTCATTCAGAGTGGCGCCCTCGATGACCTTGGCGAACGTGGCCAATTACTCGCAAATATTGAGACACTCCTCGGTGCGCATCGCGAATTCACGAAAGCGCCCGTGGGGCAATCGTCTCTCTTCGGTGCCTCGAGTGCACCGCAGACGATGCAATTCACCCTCGCGCCCGCAGCGCCGGCCTCGATGGACGCGCGTCTCGTGTGGGAAAAGGAACTACTCGGCCTCTACGTTTCGGGCCACCCGCTTGATAAACACAAGGACAAGCTCGGCAATCAAAAGACCACCATCAAGCATGCAAAAGAGCAACTCAAAGGCGTCGAGACGGTCATCGCGGGCTACATCGAATCTATCCAGACGATTCTTACAAAAAAAGGCGAGCGTATGGCATTTCTCAAACTGTCGGATTTTTCCGGAGACATCGAGGTCGTGCTTTTCCCGCGCACACTGAAGGAGCATGAGTCACTCATTGTCGTCGGAAGCTGCGTGATGTGCAAGGGCAAGAGTTCGGATAGAAACGGCATGTCGTCATTCCTCGCGGAGAAAGTCAAAGCACTCTAGACAAACCGGTGATTTCGTGATAGAAAATACGTCGCCTCTCAAACAGAAGGAGTACGGGCGTGCCAGGCAAGAGCCAACTGACTGACGCGGAAGCGTTCGATCATTGCGGGACATTACTCGCAAAAATCGCTCGAAAGGGATGGGGATTCGATCTCACGAACGACGACATCGCATCGCTCGCTCGAGCGCGGAAGCTCGTCACTCAGCTCGTGCACGAGCTCAGCGCCCCGCGACTTGCGGTCAAACGTGCTCGCCACATCCGGTCGCTTCTGCGGAAGCTACACACCGATGTGGATTACTCGAGGAAGGAGACGTTCATCTTCGCCATCGCGCACCTCGGTCTAGTGCTGGTAGGCATCGAGGGCAAGGTCGAGCACCCTGACGACGAGGTGCGACGGGCAGCGAAGCTCTGCAACGCCCTCTCGCACGAATTCGAGTAGTCGACACCGCCGTCGCACTCACGCACATTTAGCGGCCTCGGGGCGATTCGTCCCGAGGCTGTATGTTTTTCATAATTTTTGACTCACCTACTTTGTTGCCCTGCGTGTACGGGCAGGCTATTATCCTCAGATATGGAACTGGCACCGCATGAGAACGATCACAAGAAGCTCGGCAAGGAGCTCGAACTCTTCACCTTCTCCGACGCCGTCGGTAAGGGCCTCCCCCTCTGGACCGCCAAGGGCTCGGTGATTCGTCGCGAGCTGGAACGATTCATCGTTGACGAGGAAATTAAACGCGGCTACCTCCACGTGTATACGCCGGATATTGCGAAGCTCGAATTGTATAAGAAGTCCGGTCACTACCCTCACTACAAGGATTCGATGTACGCGCCTATCGTCATCGACGACGAAGAATTTATGCTGCGCCCGATGACGTGCCCGCACCATTTCGAACTGTATCTTTCAAAGCCACACAGCTACCGCGAGTTGCCGATGCGCATCGCCGAGCTCGCCAAACTGTATCGGTACGAACAATCGGGAGAACTCATGGGCCTGCAACGCGTCCGCTCTTTCTGCCTCGCCGATGCACACATCATCTGCGCGAGCGAGGAACAGGCCGCCGCCGAGGTCGCGAAGGCGCTCGACCTTATCGTATTCGTGGCCGGTATATTCGGTTTGAAGCAGGGTACGGATTTCCATTTCAGACTCTCGCTCGGCGATCGCGCCAATACCGAGAAATACTATGACAACGACGCTGCATGGGAGAAAGGCGAGGAACTGCTTCGCGAGGTCCTCGAGAAGCGCGGCGAGAAGTTTGCCGAAGCGAAGGATGAAGCGGCCTTCTACGGGCCAAAAATCGACGTGCAGATGAAGAATGTGAACGGCAAGGAAGACACGGCGTTTACAGTGCAGTATGACTTCTGCATGCCAGATCGATTCGACCTCACCTACACCGCGGAAGACGGCACGAAGAAGCGCGCCTTCGTCGTGCACCGCTCCTCAATCGGTGCGATTGAGCGCATAGTTGCCTTCCTCATCGAAAAATACGGCGGTGCATTCCCGCTCTGGCTCGCGCCGGTGCAAATCAAGATGCTTCCTATTTCAGAAAAACATGTGGGATACGCGGACGAGGTATTTGCTGCACTCAAAGAAGCGAACGTGCGCGTCGAGATGGATACCAACGATTCGCTCGGCAAGCGTGTCCGCAGCGCCAAAGTGGAAAAGGTGCCGTACTTTATCGTTATCGGCGATCAAGAAGTAGACGCGAAGACCATCACCATCGAATCTCGCAGCGGGGCAAAAGAAACACTCGCACTCCCCTCTCTCATCGCAAAACTGCAGGAAGAAATCCGCACCAAAACCCAATAGCACAGTGTCTTCGCATTTGGTTAATTGCTATCCATACACTTAATACGCGCGACCGCGCGTATTAAGTGTATTAGTCAGGAAGACTGAAGGCACGACGGAGCCGACTCTCGCCCTCGATTGAATCCACTATCATGTAGAGCATTTCTGACCCGATCTTGAATTCAGCTTTCCAGAGTGTTACCCATTCCTCACAGTCATACGGATATACCCATACACTTCTCTGCAATTGTTGGAAGCCAATGGACTCTAGTGTTCGTCGTATTCGGTCGCGCAAGCTCTTTTTCGCCTCAGGAATATCAAAAACGAGGACGCGCCAACGTTTATCCCATCGCTTTGGCGGCAGCCATGTCCTGAACTTCCGGTCTAACTTATGAAGCTGCACGCTACCTTCGGGCGTGAGCGCGAGCTTGCCTCCTGTGTGTTTCAAATACCCTTTATCGTAAAGACGATCGACAGTGCGCTTCACGAGCTCAGCATCGCGACGCGTCGAGATAATCCCCATCTTCACCATAGCTCCGATCACGTTCGGCGCGACAAGCGCAGTGCCGATAAGACCTGCCGCTTTTACCGAAGAGAGGACGAGTGCGGTCATTTGATTTCTTTTGCGACGTTTTTTCGATTCTTGTTCCAGTTTCCCCATACACTTATTTTACGCGACCGCGCATATTAAGTGTATGGGATTATCCACAATAACTACTAAGAACGGCTAATAATATCGGATACGAGAACGGCCCCTTCTTTCGAAGGGGCCGTTTCGTTCACTTTGTTGTCCATCCGACGCAGTGTGCGAGGGAGGATTGGAGCCGGGCGGCGGCAATTAAACGCGATTGATCACGATGCGTGGCGTACCATCTTTGCCTCGCGTGATGAACATCGTGTCCTGCATCTCTTGATGATTCACACGAGCAGGCGCTGCGGGCGTGTGAGTGACCGGTGCGACATGCGCGATGACCGGTGCAGCTGCATGATTCACACGAGCAGAACTCATCGAGCCAGCAAAGGCCATGACACCGTTCTTGAGATTGAGTGCGAAGTAGGCTGCAGCCATCGCGATACCCGCGAGTGCAAACCAGTAGAGCGTGTTGCCAATCGGACCCAGATCAAAGCCGGTGTACGGAATCTGGTTGAGTGATACGTACGGTGCCTGACCGGAAACCGAGATGGTAACTGAGCAGGTATTTGAACCACCCTGACCATAGACCGTAAGCGTGTAGGTGCGATTCGTATCCGGACGCACGGCGAGTGTGCCTTGTGCAGTCACTGCGCCGATGCCATCAGAGAGGAATGCGCTCGAGCCATTTGAAGTCCACGAGAGGTACGAAGCCTGACCATTCTGGATGTACGTCGGTGACGCCGTGATGGTGCAGTAGACGTTTTGATTGTAGACCGGATACGTCGGGGTCGTGTAGTTGTAGAGCGGGTACGTGATCTGCGGAATCTGGTACTGCACAATCGGCTGCGCGGTGACCGGATAGATCGTCGTGACAGTCGCAGGATTGTTGAAGCTGTGGTTGATCGAGTTGTCGACGAAGCTACTGTCCGCGTAATTGCAGCTTCCATTGGTGCAGTAGTTCGACGTGTTGTTTACATTCGAGTAGGACGGCTGCTGATACGAAGGCTGCTGGTAGTGCGACTGCTGATACGTCGGCTGTTGCTGGGTGTACTGCGGACGCGGCTGTTCGTAGCGCGGCTGCTGATACGAGGGCAGAGAGTACGCAGCTGCTGCGTAGAAGGACGAGGGATTCGAGTACGTCGGGCGATTATAGGCACTCCCGTAACTTGCGCCGCTCTCGTACGCTGTAGGAACGTAGAAGGAACCGTTGCTTGCTGCGGTGCGTACCGTCTCGTAGACACCGGTCGAAGGATTGTAGACTGTACCAGCCGGTGTTGATGCAGTACGAGCCACGTCATCGTAATACGTACCGGAACGCGGGACGTCGTCGTAATACGTACCGGTGCGAGGCACGTCGTCGTACCAGGTACCTGTGCGCGGGACATCATCGTAATAAGATCCTCCTACCGCGACGTTATCGTAGTAACCACCACCTGTGGAGAAGTCGTCGTAGAAACCACCGCCCGTTGCGAAATCATCGTAGAGACCACCGCCCGTGGAGAAGTCATCGTAGAAACCACCTCCAGTTGAGAAGTCGTCGTAGAAACCACCGCCCGTTGCGAAATCATCGTAGAGACCACCGC
>CAYGFN010000014.1:4278-10887 GCA_964349145.1 uncultured Candidatus Saccharibacteria bacterium | reverse complement strand
CCGTGGAGAAGTCATCGTACTGAGCGTACGCGGTAGGGACGGCGACGAACACGCTACCGATGACGAGAAGCGCCGTCAGTGCGACGATCGCTGTGTTGTACTTACCTACGATGATGCTGTTCATAATTAGACGTATTATTTGTAACTTTGTAAAGCCTCGAGATTATACAGATGGATTCAGAGTTGTCAAGAAGGTTGAGAGTTGGAGTGCGGGCGGTTTTTTGGACCGCCCGCACTACCACATCGTCGGTTATCTGACGGCGACTTGGCCGACAAACTTGCCGAGCTCGATCGGCTTGTCGAAGCCGGAGAAGGCACCCCAGGCGCAGGCGCCGTTCATGGCGCCCGAGCACGAGCGGAGCTGGAAGGACGTCGACAGGGTCGCGGGGACCATGATGAACATCTCCTCCGTCGTCTCCGTCACGCCGATGACGATCGCCTTGAGGGCGAACGACATGCCGCCGTCGCAGGACTGCACGCCAGCGATGTGCTGGCCGCTGGGGTCCTTGCGGTCGAGGCCGAGCTTCCCCGGCACGTTGATGCCGGTGATGGCACCGACCGGAGCACCGGTCTTGGGCCTGGTCACCTTGACGGCTTTGAAGCCGCCATCGGTGTCCTTGGCCTCGATGTCGGCGCACTTCGGACCGGTCGGCTGAGCAAATGCCAGCCGGGTCATGGCCTGAGGAGCCGGCGGCGCCGCGGGACGAGCCTGCGGAGCCGGAGCGGTCGGGGTCGACGGCGCGGGCTGTTGGGCCTGCGCAGAGAAGCCGAGGGAGACGATAACGATAGCCAGAGCCAAGAGACGGGGCATGAGAGCCTCCAAGTTGTTGACGATGTGGGATAAGTTAACGAGCTGTCGCTAGCCATTGGCTGTCGACGGGACTGGTTGAGAGTCTTATGGCTAGTATATCATGTAAATCCTGTTTGTCAAGTATAAAAAGAAGAGGACGGGAAGCGCACGTTGGCACTCCCCGTCTCTCGCCGGCCGCCTATGTGGCCGGATGCTACTGACGCTTCGCTGGTCCGTCGTAGATGAAGCACGACCACTTCCCGGTCGACGGATTGACGTCGCGCGTGCCACCGTGCGCCGCACAGTCGAACTGCGGATCGTCCCAGTTGGCCTGAGACGTGCGGACCGCACCCGGCGGCGCACGACCGACCTTGAGCGGCACGTCGATCTCGGCCTGTACCGTCCTGCCGACGGCCGGCGGGATCGGCGTGACCGTGGCCAGCACGCGTCGCGTCGGCACAGACTGCACGACCGGCCTGACCGGCGTCGGCTGCACGACACGGACCACCTGCTGCGCAGGCGCCGCTACGACCGTGATTGTCGAGGTCGGGTCCGTTTGCACGGAGACGATCTCGGTCGGCGGCGCGACAGCAGAAGGGAAAACCATCTGCTGCTGTTGCTGCGGGGACGTGCACGCCCCCAGCGTGAGTGCCACCAACGCGGTGGCGATTAGCGTTTTCATCATTATTCTCCTGAAAGAGCTGCTTCCCCGCACATCGCGAGGACGTGCAGCGGGAATGGCCTCTTGCGAGAGCCCGGTGCTGTCCGACGAATCAGACGGCTTCGGATTATCACAATGAGTAAGACTAGTGGTCGGGACGGGAAGTAAACATGAAGTTTACGACCCGTCCCGCGCAAAGATCTGAATCAATCGGGCACGAAGCACGATCGCTTGCCGGTATCGGGATTGATCCGCCGCTCTGCGCGCGGATCGGAGCACGCCGGCGACTTTACGTGATTCGGAAGCGGTTGCGCCGGCGCTGGCGCACCAATCCGAGACGAGTGGACGGTTGTCGGTACTGGCGGTGTGCGACCCTGCTGCGAAGCAGGACCCGTGCCACCTGCAGGCGTCGTCGGGACGAAACCCGTACGCGGCGGCTCGCCGTACACAACGGGCAGCTTCCCGTTGCGTTCCATCTGTGCGGTCACCTCCTTGTACGCGAAGATGCCGACCAGACCGACTGCCGCGAACGCGAAGAGCGTGACGGCAAAGCCGGACACGGTGCTATGCGAATCTCCTGACATGCTCTTCTCCCTTGACGTGAGCGTGGACGATATTGGCTCGCGTAATTATACAAGATTGCCTACCAATGTCAAGGGCGGGATTTGTGGTCCCGCCCTGAACGAACATGTCTGTCGCACGAACCTACATCCGTGCGATTCGCTTCGTGCCGGCGAGGATCATCAGATCCACACAGGCGGCCAACGTCGCGTTGACCCAGATGGTCAGGACCCAGTGATGCGGCCATTTCCATCCGGACGTGAAGCTCACGAGGAAGAACACGGCCAGCACGATGACTATCGCGCCGAACGTGCACCACGACGAGATCATCTGCGAGGGGCGAATGCTTGCCCCCCGATACGCGCGCGGGTGCGAGAGGAGCGGCGCGACCTGGATGAGCGTGAAGAGCGCCGTCGCCGGTCCCCACCAGTCGGAGACCAGGCCAAACGCCTTGCCGTTCATGATGTCCGCTCCGAAGAGACACACCACGAGAGTGGCGGCCGCGTACAAAAACGATGTACCGGTCGCAAGGTTTTCCGCGAATCCATGCGGCAGTGCAACCGGTGCTGCCGGTGCGGGATGCGCGGGTCCCGGTGCAGGGACCACGACAGGTGGTACAGCCATCTTTTTTCTCTCCCTAGTTGTTGACGATATTCCCAAAATTGGGCTGGCGATACGGTATCAGGTTTCTGTGATTTGTCAAGTGCGTGCGCCTCCGAACGCCCGAGCAGAGACTTGACAAATCCCCCATTTCAATGCATTTTAGCTCCAGCCGAGTATGAGCGGTACTCATGCGATAACCACGGGAGAAAATCATGCATCCGGATGTCGTCCTTGCGAGCGGCGCGGAGACGGGAAGGCGGCGAAAGCGCAAAGGCTTCACTCACTTCTTCCCGATGTCTCTCTACCTGCTCGCCTTCTACATCGGCATCGCACTCTACGTCCCCTTCGCGGCAAGCGTGCGGTCGCCGCTCTTCTCCTTCGGCAACTACGCGCTGTCGTGGGTGGAGGTGTTCTTCGTGGGAGCGGCAATGATCGGCATCCTCGAGATGCTGAAAGTCGCTGAGCCCAAGGTCAACAACACGATGGAGGCGTGGCTCATCACGCTGGCGTGGGTCTTCGGATTCCTCGTCCCATTCATCGTGGGCTTCGTGCTCTGGCTCGCGGGGGCGAAAATTGCCGGCTGGGACTTCGGCATCTTCAGCAACACGGAGTTCTTCGTGCTGACCTTCATCTTCGGCGTGCAGTCATTCGCCGCGTTCCAGATTAACGGCGCAACGCTGCAGGTACAGGTCACCAACCAATAACCATCGGTGGCATCGGTGAGTGGTGGCGGCAGGTACGAGTACCTGCCGCCGATTTTGTTTGTATACAAATATAAAAAGAGTGCGGGCCCATCTTGCGATGGGCCCGCTGCGACGCCGGCGTTCTAGCAGACGGTCTGCAAGTAGCCGCGCCCTGTCGGGCATGGGCGACCGTTTCGGTAGACGAACTCGGCCATCCACACGCGCCCGCACGGACGCGGCTGGACGACAATGACCTGCGGCTGGCCACCGCCGTACACGGGACCGCCTCGGTACCCGCCGTGGCCACCGTGGTGGCCACCGCCGCCGAAGTTGATTCCGACCCCAAGCTGAAAGCGGAGGTCGCTCGCAGACGCCGAAGCGGGCGCGAGCGAGACGAAGCCCGCGATCGCGAGCAGTAAGCAGAGACGCGTGATCATGGGATGTCCTTTCGTTCCCAGAGTGGCAATCGAAGCCTAGTGCGCGAAGCACCTAGACCACTATTGCGATTATATGTCAAATACGGTGTTTTGTCAACCGCATTTCCTCACTACGCGGGAGGCGCTATTTGCCTGCACGCGGACGAGAGGTCGGCACTGAATAGCTGCTCGAAATGGAGTAGCTGGTGGGAATTGAATTGCTGGTCGCGATACTGTCGGCGACCACAGTCGAGTAGCTCGTCGCGATCGAATCCCCCACGATGATCGAGTAGCTGGTCGGTACGCTGTCGCCGGTAATCACCGAATACCCGACCGGCACCGAGATGCCCGTCGCAATCGAGAAACTCGTCGGGATGGAGTCGCCCGTGCGAATGCTCTGGCCGACAACGATGGAATCGCCCGTGATGACGGAATAACCGGTAGGCACGGAGTATGACGTCTGAATTGAATCGCCGGTCGCGATTGATGTGCCGGTCGGAATCGACACGCCACTTTGAATAGACACACCGGATTGAATCGAGACACCTGTAGGTATCGAGAAGCTCGTGGGAATTGTGTAGCCGGTCGGTACACCGATGCCCGTCGGTATGGAATAGCCCGTGCCGATACTCATGCCCGTAGGTATCGATGCGCCGGTCGGCGCCCAGCACGAAATCCGGATGCTGCAGCCTGTCGTGCCGGAGCTTCCACTCTGAACACTCGAACCCGTCGGGTACGAGGTGCTTGTCGGAATGCTGGTCGCAAGCGGGCGCGATTCTCCAATCTGCTGCACTTGAAACAAATAGTCGTTCGCCGCTGCAGCGCTACCGACTGCCGGTACGATGAGGGCGACGAGCGCAACGAATGAGGTGAATTTGTGCATAGTGATTTACATGGTGCCGATAAATTCTGCGTCGAGTACAAAGCGCGCGCTTTTGCCGGCGAGTGTGTCGCAGGTCACGAGCGTGAGGCGCGTCGAGCTCATGGCAAGGCTAATCGAGACATCATCGTTGACGTCGACACTTGTGACAGATACGACACGATAGAGATACTTCGTGCCATTCGCGTCCGTAAGCGTAATCGTGTCGCCGGAGACGAGCTCGGGTACGCGATTAAATGCCTTGTACATTTTGTTGTGGACGATGGGCAGATGCGATGAGTGGGCGAAGATAATCATGTTGCCGCGCTCGCCGAGGCGCGCTGATGGTGCGTAGCGTGCGGGACCATTCTTGAGGAGTACGTCGAGCGCGTGGACATCGGTCGTCTCGGGATTTTGCACCGCAAGATCGAGTCCGATTGCTCCAATCGTCATGCGAGCGGGAGCAACACCAACGACAGAGGAGCTTGGGGTGCGTGATTCCGGAGCGCGGATGGTGCCATCTCCTTCAAGAGTGAATGTCATGTTACCGAGCTGGGAGTAATCGGTAAGCGCAAAGGGTGCATCATCTGACTGGTATGCGCCAGCCGGCGGCGTGCCGTCAACGTAGTAGGGGACGAAACCGACCGACTCGGCGGCAGCGAGCATCAACACGAAAAAAACCGCGGAGAGCGCTGCGTGGGCCAGTGTCGGGTGGCGTGGGGTATGAGTCGGCAGTCCATGAACCATGTGTATATTGTACTCCATAAATGCCCGATTGTCAAGTGGCTCAACTGAGCCACCGTTGACATTCCCCTTCCATAACGCACAATGAAATCCTCGCTCGCGCGACTCCCCGCTCATGTCCGACCCACTGCCGCAGCTCCCGACACACGAATCTCACACGCACAAACCGTCGCCGACGGCAATCGTATCCAACGTGCTCGTCTTTGTGGGGTTCGCCGTGCTCGTGCTCATCATCGTCTGGGGGCTCTTCCACATCGCTTCGTTCTCGACGGGTTGGTTTTCGAATATGTTTAAGGGCGCGAATGCATCTGCGACGCTCATTGTGCACGCTCCCGCGCACGCAGAGCCGAGTCGCGCTACGAGAATCACATGGCAACACACTTCGAGCGGCGGCCGGTACGCATTTCTGTATGAATGCGCCGGCAATCTTACCTTTGGCATTCCTCTTGTGAAGCAGGGCGAGACCACACCAACTCTCGCGCGCGTCGCATGCGGGACGGCGTTTACGCTCGGCAACGCGACCAGCTCACTCTTGGTCGTACCGCTGCTTGGGGGCGCTACATCGACGACTGCAAACATCAGCATCGTGTACGTGCCAACTGATGGTGGGAAGCAAGCAAGCGGTAGCGCGCGAATGCAAATCGGTGCGCCAAGTGCGCCAGCGACGCCGGAGCCCGCACCAGTCGCTACGGTCGTTGAGCCCACGAAGCCCGTAACCCCTGTTCAGAAACCAGCTCCCGTCGCGCGCCCAGCGGATCTCGTGCTCTCCATTGACTCAGCATCCACGGACTACGGGGGCAACAGCATCGTCTCCTTTACTATCAAAAACACCGGTGGCACGCCGAGCGGCACGTATTATTTCACTGCCACACTCCCGACCTCACTCTCGTATACGTACCAGTCGGAGCCACAGGCATCACTCTCACCGGGCTCGCACATCGTAAATACCCTTCGCTTCACAAATACGATCTCCGGCATATTTACCGCTATCGTCGATCCATCGAATACCGTGCGCGAATCCAACGAAAGCAACAACGCGCTCTCGCACGAGATACTTCGCTACTAAAAAGGCTCAACAAAAGACAGGCGGCGATGAGCCGCGTGATTCTTTCTGGCACTGCGAAGGCGGAACCAGTTATTTAGAATCCCCGCAAACGAAGAGTCGAGGATTAAGGCTTTTCAGCAGAAAAGCCGGGTTCTAAATAACTGGTTCCGCCGGAGCCTAAATATCGAGTGTCGCCTCTTTTGCGTGGCTCTGAATGAATGATTTTCTGGCTGGGACGTCGGTGCCC
>CAYGFN010000014.1:0-4268 GCA_964349145.1 uncultured Candidatus Saccharibacteria bacterium | reverse complement strand
GAAATCTTCGCTGCCTTTTTTGCGACAACGGCCGGCTCTTCTTCAACGCCTTCTTCCACCTCTTCGCTCGCCTCCTCGGGTTCGATTTCGACGTCCTTGCCCGCGTATTTCACGCGCTCCTCGTCGGTGTACGCGTAGTAAACCTCCTTGCCTTTCTTAATCTTAAAGAGCGGCGGCTGCGCGATGTAGAGGAAGCCGCCATCAATCACCGGACGGAAATGACGGTACATGAGTGTGAGGAGCAGCGTCCTGATGTGCGCTCCGTCGACGTCGGCATCTGTCGCAATAATGATTTTATGGTAGCGGAGCTTCGAGAGATCGAAGATGTCGCCGATTGCAGTGCCGAGCGCGACCACGAGATTCGTAATCTGCTCGGAAGCAAGCATCTTGTCGAGGCGGGCGCGCTCGATATTGAGAATCTTTCCGCGGAGCGGAAGAATTGCCTGATTGCGGCGGTCGCGTCCCATTTTTGCGGTGCCACCGGCGCTGTCTCCCTCCACGATAAACAGCTCAGCCTCCTCGGCTCGCTTCGTCTGACAATCCGCGAGCTTGCCGGGAAGCGTCATACCGTCGAGCGCGCCTTTGCGAAGGATGGAATCTTTCGCGGCTTTCGCAGCTTTGCGCGCCTTCATCGCGAGCGTGATTTTGCCGAAGATTGCACGCGCCTCGTCCGGATGCTCTTCGAGGAATGTCGCAAACGCGGAGCCGAATACCGCTTCCGTCGCACCGCGCGCCTCCACCGATCCGAGCTTCCCTTTGGTCTGGCCTTCAAATTGAATCTCGCGAAGTTTTACCGACACGACCGCCGTGAGACCCTCGAGGACGTCTTCTCCGGTGAAGCTATCGCTCTCCTTGCCACCACCATTTTTGGCGTTCAGCGTACGCGTGAGCGCCGTTTTGAAGCCGGTGATATGTGTACCGCCCTCGGCGTTGTAGATGTTGTTGGCAAATGCGGAGATGCGACTCGTCATGTCATCGACATACTGCAGCGCCACTTCCACCTGCACACCATCCTGCTCTTTTTCGATATAAAAAATGGTCTTATGCACAGGCTCGAGGTGATGATTCTGGAATTGCACGAGCGAGCGGAGGCCGCCTTCGAAATAGAAGGTCATCGACGGCGCATCGATGGCGAGCTCGCGCAGGTAGAATACCTCTTCGACATTCGTAAGTTCCTTGGCGTCCACCTTGCGGAGATCCATGATCGCGATGCGCATACCTTTCACCAGGTACGCCTGCTGCCGCATGTGCGAGACGATGAGATCCCAGTTCAATTCCCGATCCGGGAAAATCTCTCCGTCCGGTTTGAAGGAGATGATGGTGCCGTGCAATTTTGATGTGCCGGTCTTCTTAGTCTTGCCGACGGGCTTGCCTCCCTGCTTGTATTCCTGAACGTGTTTGCCGCCGTCGCGGTGAACCTCTGCGCGCATGTGAGTTGAGAGCGCATTGACTACCGCTGCGCCGACGCCGTGCAAACCGCCGGAGACTTTGTAGCCTTCGCCGCCAAATTTGCCGCCTGCGTGCAGTACTGTCAGCACCGTCTCGAGCGTCGAGACCTTGGTCTTCGGATGGATTTCAACAGGAATACCGCGCCCGTTGTCGGCGACGCGCACTTCATTGTCCGGTAAAAGCGCAATTTCGATGTCGTTACAATATCCTCCCATCGCTTCGTCGCGCGAGTTGTCGAAGATTTCCCAGATCAAATGGTGGAGGCCGGCAGGACCCGTCGTTCCGATGTACATGCCCGGACGGCGGCGCACGGCCTCGAGACCTTCGAGGACTGTAATGTCAGAGGCTCCATAGGAGCCTTGCCTACCGGCAGGCAGGCCTTTTTTTGCAACCGTTTCTTCCTTGCTTTTAGCCATAAATTAGTCCAAAAAGTATACCAAAAAAGACTGCTGTTGCCTACCCCTTTGGTCCAGGTATAGTGGCTGCCAGCAAAGGGTTTCGGCCCGTAAAGAAGGGATGGGACATGCGTAGAAAAATCTTCGCCGCACTACTCATATTCGTGCTCGGCACAGCTGTCGAGCATGTTGCAGGCGAAACGGTACACGAAGCACCTGACGAGCGATGTTTCGTAACGAGGCTCGACAAGCGCATCGATAAGGACGAG
The DNA here is from genome assembly GCA_964349145.1 of uncultured Candidatus Saccharibacteria bacterium. GTDB lineage: Bacteria > Patescibacteriota > Minisyncoccia > Phycocordibacterales > UBA2100 > UBA10103. The sequence goes on along the minus strand of CAYGFN010000014.1, from coordinate 2,155 downwards.
GCTCGACTCGATGGCCTCCAGCTCGCATGTCAGACGGATGGTGAGGTGAAGTTCAACAGGTTGAGCTATATAAGGTACGTGCACTTCTCGCCGCTCGAAGTCGAAGCGCTCAATGTGCGGAGCGAGCTGTACTGTCGCCGCCTCTATAAGCTCTCGCCGCTATTCAGATTCAAATTCGACATCGGCGCAGGATGGACCTGCGGCGATCCAGAGTAAGCACACGATCACACGCGGACACGAGGACGCCGCCGGAAGGGATTCCGGCGGTTTTTTGATTATCGAATCTCAAACCCTTCTTTTTTGAGTACGGCGTGGACGCTCTCCATGCGCTCGTTGGCATCGAAATCGGTAAGTGTCTTGTCGAACGATTGGAACACGAGGCGGAATGCGTAGGACACGCGGCCATCCTTCTCAAATCGGTCGAAGCGATCAATGCGTGCCAGCAAATCCCCTGCGCCCTGCCGTAAAAGCGCGATAATCTTAGCCTCATCGACTTCTCCCGGCACCCACAGTGCGACATCGCGTACGATAAACGGATATTTTGAAAATGGCTGGTATCGCACCGTCGTAGAAGCTGCGGTATCCTCGTACGCGCTCACGTGCACCTGCGTGAGATCCTCCTCACCCTCAAACCCGCCCTCACCAGACCAGCTCCCTCCTCTCGAGCCGCTTTTTTTCGACCCTTTCGCTTTCCCGACCTTAATGGTCTCTGCGCCATCTTTCCACACGGTACCGATTTCGAAAATCTTAATCTCGTTCGTGCCGAGCAATTCCTGATTGCTTACATTCAGCGCCACGGCAGTTTCTAGACTCTCTTTGAGAGTGGAGCGCAGAAACGATTTCTCACCTCCGATTTTATTTGCGACAGCGCGCTCTCCTGTGTCGGTAAATACAGAGGTGAACACTTCCGAATATCCTTCACTCATCAGCCGCTCACGCACCTGCTCGGCGGCGGCGAATTGGTTATTTACCTCGACCGTCCTTGCGAAGGCGGGTAGCTCTACCGCGGGCACTTTGTCGTAGCCGATGATTCGTCCGACTTCTTCGATGAGATCCTCCGAAATTTCTAGATCGAGCCGCTCGCTTGGTACGTGCACCGCAAAGGTCTCCCCCGTCTGCACATGTGCGAGATCGAGCCGCGTGAGCACGTCGGCCACTTCTACTGCAGTGAGCGACACGCCGAGTACGGCATTCATTCTCGAGAGCGTCACTGAGACTTCCCTTTTCTCCTGTTTGACGGGGTATTCATCCACGATGCCGACGAGCTCACCGCCAGCAAGCTGAAGTATTAATTCGATCACGGCTTTCATGCCATAGCCGGCGTATTCGGGTGAAATCTTCTGCTCGTAGCGCGCGGAGGCATCGGTGCGAAGCTTGAGTGCCTGGGCAGTACGCCTCGTAGAAATGCTTTCGAAATTCGCGGACTCGATGATGATGTCGGTCGTTGTCTCGCTCACTCCCGCAGGCTTCCCGCCCTTCACGCCCGCGATACCAATCGGTTCATCCGTCGCGCTATCCACGATGAGCAGCATGGAATCGCTCAGCGCGTATTCCTTGTTGTCGAGCGCCATAATCTTTTCGCCACTTCGCGCCCTCCTCACACGGATCGAATACTTTCCGTCCTCCTCAGTCAATTGCCCTGCATCAAACGCGTGGAGCGGCTGCCCAATGCCAAACATCACGTAATTCGTCGCGTCGACAATGCTGTTGATTGAGCGCTGCCCGATAGCATCAAGACTCTTCCTGAGCCAAGCGGGTGATGGCCCAACCTGTATATTTTTGATATGCGCCGCGACGTAGCGATTACAGAGTGTGGGCTCAGCGATTTCGACACGCACGGAATCTGTTTTCGGCTCGAGGGTGACCGGCTGGCGAAGGGGATCGCTCTTCAGCGGTTGCTTCAAAATCGCCGCCAGCTCTTTCGCGATGCCGCGGTGCGAGAGGCAGTCGTGTCCGCGGTTCGCGGTCACCTTCACATCCAAGACGTCGTTTTCAACCCCGTCGATTTCAAACGCATGGAAGGTGAGCGCGTCTGAGAGTACTGAAGTCTCCGGCAACGGATCAGTGAAATATGTCTGGAGCCATTCGCGATAGATTTTCATGGTATCTAGAATTGGTTGATGAAGCGCAGGTCGGCGGAATGCATCAGGCGCAC
>CAYGFN010000013.1:0-19017 GCA_964349145.1 uncultured Candidatus Saccharibacteria bacterium | reverse complement strand
GGCTTCACGCTCGTCGAGATGATTGTGGCTGTCGGCCTCTTTGCTGTCGTCATGATTATTTCTATTTCGACGCTCCTCTCGCTCATAAATGCGAATCGGAAGGCACAGGCGCTGCAGTCAGTCATGAACAATCTCAACGTCACGCTCGATGGCATGGTGCGTGCCATGCGCCAAGGGAGTAACTTTCGATGCGGCAGCGTGAATTTTGCGAACCCAAATTGTACGTCGATCGCGGGCACTGTCATTTTCTTTGAGCGCTACGGTGGCAATCCCGCTGTGACGACCGACGACTGGGCGTATGCGTTTGATACCGACGGCTCCAAGTGCGGCGCGGGAAGATTCTGTAAATCGGTAGATGGTGGGACGTCCTACCTCGCACTCACAGCACCTGAGGTGACCATCGACTCGGTCTCCATGTATGTCGTCGGAGCCACTCCACGCGATAATCTTCAACCGAAGGCGCTCATTGTCGTGAAAGGGTCCGCGGGCTTGCCGCGACTCGACGTGCGCACCACGTTTCATATCCAAGCCACCGCGGTCCAGCGCGTTCTCGATATATGACACGGATGAAATACACTGCCGGATTCACCCTCGTGGAGACACTGGTCGCCATCACATTTCTTATTGTCGCGATTGTGGCACCGATGTCGCTTGTCTCACAATCACTGAGTGCGGCATTCTACGCGCGGGATCAGATGACAGCGTATAACCTCGCGCAAGAGGGTATCGAATCCGTGCGAGCGATTCGAGATGGCAACATCCTCGAGAATGTGCTCACCAGTTCGAGCTTCGATTTACTTCGAGACATACCAATCGGACGACCATTTACGATTGATGCGCGTGAGTCAACCGCAGCGGATGCCATCGGTAACTGCCCCGCGGCGCCATCGGTAGTGCCATGCGATCCGCTTCAGACCGACGGCACGCTTTACGGATACGCTCGTCCGAGCGAAACGGGGTGGACCGACACGGTATTTACCCGCACTCTTACGGCCGCGTATGTAGGTGCCGCCGCGGACAATGGCGGACGTGACGTCATTCGCGTCTCCTCGACGGTTTCGTGGAATCTCTCCAATGGTAAGTCGCGCACGTTTACGATTTCCGAAAACATGTATCGCTGGATTGAAGACGGCGCCGCCGATGACGACTAATATGAAGCACCCCATTCCATCAGAGCGCGGCTTTACGCTTCTCCTCGCGGCGATCGTGGCGTCTGTCGTGCTTGTACTCGGTTCGTCGATTTTCTCGATAGCTCAAAAGCAGCTCACGCTCTCTTCCGTCGGACGCGATTCCCAGTTTGCGTTTTATGCAGCTGATTCGGCTGCCGAGTGTGCGCTCTATCACGACAGGCGCAAAAGTGCGTTTGGGACCGCGGATGTACCCGTGGTAGCGACCGTGGTGTGCGATAAAGACGAGACGGGAGCAGATTTGAGCGTCTCCTCGGTCATTGTGGCGAGCAGCGGGACGTCTGCAACCTCTACCTTCGAGATGGATTTGTTTAGCCGCGACGTGATTGCTGATAGTGCGAATCCGACACGCAACTGCGTGCAGGTGACGGTGTCGAAGCATTCGAGTGCACCGTTTACCGTTATCCACGCCGACGGATACTCGACCGCGTGCGCAGCGATTAACACGAGCGCGCGTACCCTGCAGCGCTCCGTAGAGCTACGGTATTGAAGTGGCTGTTTTTTCCCGGCGCTCTAGTATCATGTGCCCATGTCGATTCCGAAAGAGACACGTGAGAGATACACCAAGCTCAAAGACACCATCAACCGGTATCGGCGTGCCTACCACGTCTATGATAGGGAGGAGATACCGGAAGCGGCTCGCGATTCGCTCATGCGGGAGCTCGCGGGGATAGAGGCAGCATATCCGACGATTGTCGCTCCCGACAGCCCGACACAGCGGGTCGCGGGGAAGCCTCTTCCGCAGTTCAAGAAGGTGCGACATGCGGTACCCCAATGGTCGCTCAACGATGCCTTTACATCCGATGACATCCGCGATTTTGATGCGCGCGTGAAGCGCTTTCTGCATGCCGAATTTGGCGATACTTCGCCGACATATATGTGCGAGCTCAAGATTGATGGGTTGAAAATAGTGTTTACGTATGTGAAAGGTATGCTCACAACCGCTGCGACGCGCGGCGACGGGGAGGTGGGCGAAGATGTTACACAAAACATTCGCACCATAGAGAGCGTGCCGCTTTCGCTCTCGCGGCCGGTAGATGTCGTGGTGGAAGGGGAAGTATGGATGAGTACGGAGAATCTGGCGCGCTTGAATAAGGAGCGTGATGCGGCGGGTGAGCCGCGGTATGCAAACCCGCGCAACGTCGCCGCAGGATCGATTCGTCAGCTTGATCCGAAGATAACAGCGTCGCGCATGCTCGACACGTTTATCTACGAGCTCGCGGCCACCTCCGAAGAGCGTCCGCCGGATCAAGTCGGAGAGCTTGAATATTTGCGCGACCTCGGATTCAAGGTCAACCCCCATCACAAAGTGGCACGTACAACGGACGACATCATCGCGTATTGGGAGGCGTGGAAAGATACAGGTCGCAAGCAGGATTACTGGGTCGACGGCGTGGTCGTGAAAGTCAATGAGCGGGCGTATGAAGATGCGCTCGGATTTACCGGCAAGGGGCCGCGCTTTGCTATCGCGTTTAAATTTCCTGCCGAAGAAGCTACGACGGTGCTCGAAGACATCGTATTTCAAGTGGGACGCACCGGTGTCATCACGCCGGTCGCGCACTTGCGGCCGGTCCTCGTATCCGGCTCGACCGTCTCGCGCGCGACACTGCACAACGAAGATGAAATTGCGCGTCTCGGTGTACGCATCGGGGACACCGTCGTCATCCGCAAGGCGGGAGACGTGATTCCGGAGATTGTGCAGGTGGTTCCGGAGCTGCGTCCAGGGCGCGCGAAGCTTTTCATATGGCCGAAGAAAATCGCTGCGTGCGGCGGCGATGGATCTATCGAGCGCATCCCCGGGCAGGCAGCGTGGCGATGCGTCAATCGTCAGTCGCCTGAGCGCGTGCGTCGCGTCTGGGAACATTTCGTATCTCGTAAGGCGCTCGACATCGACGGCGTTGGCGAGAAGGTGACTGCCGCACTCCTCGATGCCGGACTCGTGCAGACGTTTGACGACCTCTTTACACTGCAAGAGGGCGACTTCCTTGAGCTCGAGGGATTTGCAGAAATCTCGGCGAAGAAAGCGGTCGAGGCTATTCGCCGAGCAGCCGAGAGCGTGGAGCTTGCGCGCCTCCTAACCGCACTCTCGATTGATCACGTGGGCGAGGAGACGGCGCGTGATCTCGCCGCACATTTCGGCACCATCGATACACTGCGCAGTGCGACTGAAGAAGAATTGCTCGCCCTCAACGGCGTCGGGGGAATCGTCGCACAGTCCGTCTACGCATGGTTCAGAGATAAGAAGAATGCTGACATGCTTGATCGTTTGTTACATCATCTCACTCTCAAAAAGCAGGTGAAGCAAGTCGGCGCTCTGCCCCTCATGGGCAAGACCTTCGTGTTTACCGGCTCGCTCGAGTCGCTCAGTCGAGAAGAGGCGAGCGAACGTGTGCGGAGCCTCGGAGGAGAGGTCGCCGGCTCGGTCTCGAAGAAGACCGCCTATGTGGTCTCGGGAGATTCGAGCGGATCGAAGCTGGATGCCGCACGGACGCTCGGTGTCGAGGTACTCTCCGAGGCAGACTTTCTCGCCCTCTTACGATAGAGCTCACATCCGGTGCGCGACCATTTCGTTGCGGCGAAATTGCACTTCGGGGTATGATACCCGAATGAGCACGATTGACATCAAGGCATTGGCGAAGCTTGCGCGCCTCGACATGAGCGAGGAGGAGCTGGCACAGCTCGAGACGGAACTCCCGTCTATTTTGCAATTCGTCGATACAATCCAAAAAGCTGACGTATCGACCGATGTTGTGGCTCCTGAATTACGCAACGTCGTCCGGGCGGATGAAAATCCCCACGAATCGGGCGTGTATACCGAGGCGCTTCTCAGTGCGGCGCCGGCGCGAGAGGGAGACCGCATCGCGGTGAGGCAGGTCATTTCAAAAAAGTAGTATGGATCTGACTAAGATAACGCTCAAGAGCGCGCGCGCTTCACTCGATGCCAGGGAATACTCGGCGCTCGAATTGACCGACGGTTACCTCGAGGCGATTAAACAGAAGGATGCGGATATTCATGCGTATCTCGAGGTGTGGGGAGAATCGGCCCGCGCAGAGGCGCGCGCCGCCGATGCGCGCATCGCAGCGGGCGATGTGCGTGCGCTTACCGGCATACCGCTTGCGATGAAGGACAACATTTTGATAGAAGGCCGCACCGTATCAGCTGCATCGAAAATGCTCGAACACTACCGTGCGTCGTACGACGCGGGGGTGACGAAGCGACTCAAGGCGGAGGGAGCGGTATTTCTCGGTAGGACCAACATGGACGAGTTTGCCATGGGAAGCTCTACGGAGAATTCAGCATTCGGCGTCACAAAAAATCCGCTCGACCTGACGCGCGTCCCCGGCGGCTCGTCCGGCGGCTCTGCTGCTGCCGTCGCTGCTCATTTCGCCCCTGCTGCGCTCGGGTCTGACACGGGTGGTTCGATTCGTCAGCCGGCTTCGCTCACCGGTCTCGTTGGTCTGAAGCCGACGTACGGAGCTGTGTCGCGCTTCGGCTTGATTGCGATGGGCTCGAGCCTCGATCAGATCGGACCACTCACGAAGACCGTCGAAGATGCGAAGATTCTATTCGATGCAATCAAGGGTCATGATGAAAATGACAGCACCTCACTGCCCGAGAGCATTCGCGAGGATACGAAGCCACGAGTCATCGGTGTGCCGCGCGATTTCTTCTCATCGGGAGTCGATCCCGATGTACTCGCCGCGTTTGAGAAAAAACTCGATTCACTGAAGGGGATGGGGTACGAAGTACGCGACATTCAACTGCCCACCGCACCGTATGGTCTCGCGGTCTACTACATCGTGATGCCGGCAGAAGTGTCGACCAATCTTTCGCGTCTCGACGGTATTCGCTACGGCCACTCGGTGCAGGCCAGCGAACTCTACGAGGTATACAGCAAATCGCGTGGCACCGGCTTCGGGCCGGAGGCGCGACGCCGCATTCTCGTCGGCACCTTTGTGCTCTCGGCGGGTTACGCAGATGCGTACTATCGTCGCGCAAAAGCAGTGCGAGCGGAAATCGCGCAGGAATTTAAGCGAGCATTCGAAAGCGGGATTGATGTCATTGTGACCCCGACGACGCCCTCTCCGGCATTTAAAATCGGCGCCAAATCAGATCCGGTGGCCATGTACGCAGAAGACGTCTTTGCGGTGCCGGTAAATCTGGCAGGAGTCCCGGCACTCTCGGTGCCCTGTGGCACGGTAGATCGCGATGGCTCGCAGCTCCCTGTCGGTTTCCAAATCATTGCACCACATTCTGCGGAAGAGCGATTGTTTGCTATTGGTCGAGATATTGAGCAGGGCAGTGTGTAGCGCGGGGTATAATTCTCCCCATGTACGGGGATCCTACGATTGCGCAGGGCACTGAGTGGGCGTCGCAATCGGTGCTTGAAATCATGTTTCGCTGGATTCCGGCGACCGTGATGACCTTTACTAACACCTCGCCCTACCCAAACCCAGACCCCGTACGCACACCGCTCACGGAGCCTGTCTCCACCACCGATGTCGTGAATTTCCTGCAGATGGCATCGCCAACATCGTTTGATCATATCTTTCAACAGTGGGCACTCTTCGTCGCGATTTCCATCATGGTCTCGCTTCTCCTCGGAGTTTTATGCCTCTATTGCGGCATTCGCATTTGGCAGGTGCGTCAACATGAGCGCGAGAAGAGGCTCGCGCTCGCGCACCCCGTCATCGTGGGGGATATCCCGAAAACGCAGCTCAAGTGGAATCATATTCGCGAGCAAGCCGCCTCCCCCGATGAGCGGCAGTGGCGTCTCGCGATTCTTGAAGCCGACATCATGCTCAACGAGGTCCTTGATGTGCAGGGCTTCAAGGGAGAGACGATGGCGGACAAGCTCAAGCAGGCGAATCGTTCGACTTTCCGCACCATTGATCAGGCGTGGGAAGCACACCAAGTGCGCAATCGCATTGCGCACGACGGGCAGAGCTATCCGCTCGATGAGCGCCATGCACGACGCACCATAGGGATGTACGAGCAGGTATTCCGCGAATTCCGTTTTGTCGAATAAATATAAAAAGCGGTCCCGGCAGACGAGCGTGTCTGCCGGGTGACGAAGATCTCTAGAGCAGCATGCGCTGCGGTCGATGTTTCTTATCGACAGGTCGCGTCGTCTGTCTTAGGCGACGCGGGACGGGAAGACCGGCTTTACGCTTGCGCGCATCGGCGCGCCCGCGCATGTTCCTGCGCTTGAGGAAGATCCACATGATGCCCGCTACGTACGCTTGGCATGTGAGCATCATGGTCCTGTTCAGCTCGGGAAACCGTTCACGCACGGTTTGCTGTACGTGAATGTAGAGGCTTTCCGAGCGCTCCCAATCTTTACGCGAGCGATTGAACAAGAATTCGAGTTCGTGGTAGTCGATCTTCTGTGCCCACGGTTTCTTAGCCGCGGCGACGTGTTCGACGGCGTCATCGAGTTCGCTCTTGTCGGCCGTTTCGTAGCCGGGAAGATCGACAGTCTCTTGTTGTGCCGCAAGAATCGGCGAGCGACCATATCGTTCGAAGTATTCCGCGTACGCCTCAGGCGGCGCAAACGGGATATCCATAGTGCGGGCCATTGGCAATCCTTCTAGAGGAGGGGCGCTTCGGCCGTTATACCCCTGCGAGTGTGAGATTTCAATGATGAGCTGTTCATAGGCACATAGTCGAGAAGCCCACCTAGGTGGGCTTCCACGCGAGTCCTTTTGCGGTGAACCGATAGATGATGCGGCCTTCCGCGAGGGAGTGGTCGATGTCGTGCTCTGTGTAGCCGCTGAGCCACATCGCGCGTGCGCAGTCTTGCGATAGCGGGTACACGCGCGTCCAGATACCGGCGAGCTCGGTGCTCTTCCAGAAGACGTGCAGTGTCGGCGCATGCGCTTCCGTATCATCGACGTGCGCGTCGTACCAGTACTCGTGATCGAGATTGACGAGCCGCATAGCCTCGTCCCTCGACGTGATCTTCGTGCTCATTTCAACCTCCCATGGCTGCAACAAATCTACAGCTGCTTGTCGGAAGATGCAAATAACGAGCGCGTATCGCGATTCATTGCGATGCCATGAGCTCTGTAGTAAAGTGGGCCAACGATAGCGGGGTGGAGCAGTAGTAGCTCGCCAGGCTCATAACCTGGAGGTCGGGGGTGCAAGTCCCTCCCCCGCAACACGAAACGAAACGCCGACGCAAGTCGGCGTTTCGTGTTGGCGGGGGGGGGCGAAGCAACGCTTCGCGCGAGGGACTTGCAAGATTTTGCGGGGCACCGCCCAACAGGGCGGGTCGTAAAATCAGGGCCGAGAAATTTCCGCCTGCGACGGCGGGCAGAAATGTTCTTGGCCAAGCCCTCCCCCGCAACAAAATGCAAAAGGTCCAGCCGCGTGCTGGACCTTTTGCGGCTAGTCGTTGAGTATTGCAAGAACCACGTGCACGATGAGTGCGATGATGAAGAAGACGACGCCGAACCAAAACGGCTTCCAATCCCAGTAGAAAATTCCCTGCATGCCGGTGTACACCAGGTACATGCACGTAAGCGGCATGATGACGAACGAATTGAATCCGAGGATTTTGTTCCACATATGAATATTGTACTGCTTGGTGTCGGGGGTGGGAATCGAACCCACGACCTAGCGCTTATGAAACGCTCGCTCTAACCGACTGAGCTACCCCGACGATATGCATGAGAATATCCCAAAACCTTCTGTTTTGCGAGCGGATATTCTACTCAGTACGGCGTGCGCGACGAGACCGCTGAGTGGCTATGACAGAGAGGAGTACGACGGTAAAAATGACACCTTGAGTGAATACGATTGCGCCACCGGTCGAGACGTCGAGATAGTAGCTCACATAGGCGCCGACAATCGAGCTCACGATGGTCGTCGCGCTTGCGATCGCGAGCATGGGAGGAAATCGCTTCGTAAGGAGGAATGCGGTAGACCCCGGTGTGATAAGCATGGCGATGACAAGGATGATTCCGACGGTCTGGAGTGATGCGGTAATCGTCACGGCGAGGAGCGCAAGCAGCAGATAATGCACCACCTGCACGGGGATGCCTATCGACTGCGCGTGCATCGGGTCGAAGCAGAAAAGCAGAAGTGTCCGTCGAAACGCAAGGATGACGAGAGCGAGGGCAATCGCTGTCGCGATAGTGTAGAGAGCGGCGCTGTCTGAGATGCCAAGCACGTATCCGAAGAGGACGTGTGAGAGGTCGACAGAGCTCGTCGTACGAGATACCAGGATGAGGCCGAGCGCGAAGAGTGTCGTAAACACGATGCCCATGACGGCGTCCTCCTTAATCTTGGTGTTGCGCTTCACGGCGCCGATGATAACGACAGCGAGGAGTGCGAAGATGAGCGCACCGATCGAGAAGGGGATGCCGATGATGTATGCGAGGACGACGCCTGGCAGAACCGCATGAGAAATCGCATCACCCAAGAGCGACCACGCCTTGAGGATGAGAAAGCATGAGAGCAGGGCGCAGGTCACGCCCACAATCATTGAGACCACAATGGCCTTTACCATGAAGGGGTAGGCGAGCGGAGCAAGGATGAGATCGATGAATTCCATAGTTATTTTTCAAAGTTGATTCGATGCACGATGCCATCGAATGCCTGCGAGACGAGCTCACGCGTAAAGACCTCGCGCGTGGGGCCGTAGGCAAGCACAGTCTTCTTGATGAGTGCGACGTGGTCGCAATAGTCGGAAAGCGAGGTGAGCTCGTGTGTCGCGAGAATGATGGTCTTGCCCTCGCTCTTCAAGGAGAGAAGCAGCTCAGTGAGTGCTTTCTCGCGGGTCGCATCGAGCCCCGCAAAGGGCTCATCGAGAATGAGTACCTCCGCACCCTGCGCGAGAGCGCGCGCGATAAAGACGCGCTTTTTTTGTCCTCCGGAGAGCTCTCCGATTTGTCGGTCCTTGAAATCAAGCATTTCGACGCGTTTGAGCGCTTCGATGACGTGCGTCTCGTCCGATGCGCGTGGCGTGCGGAAGATGTTTTGCGAGCCGTAGCGGCCCATCATGACCACGTCGTACACAGAGACAGGGAAGTCCCAATCCACGAGCTCACTCTGCGGGGCGTATGCCACACACCCGAGCTTTTGCGCTTCACGCGGCGTGCGACCGCACACTCTCACGGTGCCGCTCGAGGGCTCTACGAGCCCCATCGCGACCTTGAAGAGCGTCGATTTGCCCGCGCCATTCATGCCGATGACACCAAAGAGCGTGCCGTGTGGGATGCGTATCGTCGCGTCACGCAGTGCGGCTCTCTCTCCGTAGTACACGGAGACTCCCTCGAGCACGATAGCGTCTTGTGAAGTATCAATCATGGTTATTGGAGGCCCTCGATGATGGTCGAGACAGTGTGTTCGAGGAGCGCGAGATACGTCGGCGCGGGACCCGCAGCTCCGGAGAGTGAATCTACATAGAGCACACCACCGAGCTTCGCACCGGAGGCGTTCGCGACTTCTTGCTGAATGCGGGGCTCAACCGTGCTCTCGCAAAATACCGTGGGGATGCCCTGCGCCTTCACTTCATCGACGACGCGCGCGATTTGCTGCGGAGAGCCTTGCGACTCATCGTTGATTGCCCAGAGATAGAGCTCACGCATCCCGTAATCCTGCGTGAGATAGGTGAACGCTCCTTCACACGTGACGAGCGTACGGTTTGATCTCGAGAGGGAGGAGAGCGCCTCGTCGAGGCGTGTATCCAGTGCGCGGATTTTATCGGAGTACGCGGCAGCGTGCTGATTGAAGTATGTCTCGTCCGCGGGCGAGAGCGCGACGAGCGCCTTGCGAATGTTTTCTACATAGATAAGTGCCTGCTTCGGCGACATCCACGCGTGGGGATTGGGCTTGTCTTTGTAGGCGCCCTCTTCAATCTGGCGCACCTCGATGCCGTCGCTCAGTGTGACGTGCGGGACCTCAGGGAGTGCGCTGTAGAGTTTCTCTGCCCATACTTCAAGATTGAGGCCGTTGTCGAATACGATGTCTGCCTTCGAAGCGCGAACGAGGTCGCCCGGCGTCGGCTCGTAGCCGTGGATTTCTACACCCGGCTTCGTGAGCGAAATTGCCTCCACGCGCTCACCGCCGACTTCGCGAACCATGTCGGAAATGACGGTAAAGGTAGAGAGCACGACGAGTTGGTCGCTCGTCTCATTCGTGGTATCCGTGCCGAGTACAGAAAACAGAATCGCTGCACATGCGACAAGTCCGACAATAATTATGCTAATGCGATTAAGCATGACGAAGTAACGCTATTGAGAATCGATAAAGTATACGCAAGGAGAGGCGAGCGGGTGCTCACTCAATGATCGGTACGAAGGAGAGGGGCGAACCCCAGCACAGTTACCCAGTTACCATAGCCGATGCCCTGTATTCCGTCAAGGAAACGAGAAGATGCGAGTGGTCGCTCGCGCAAAGCAGCCTTTTAGTATATTCTCTTGTCATTGCGGGTGTAGCTCAATTGGTTAGAGCACTCCCCTGTCACGGGAGAGGCTGCGGGTTCGAGTCCCGTCACTCGCGCAATTGGACGATGTTTGAACCAGGTATAATCGCCGTATGAAACAGGGCGGAGAAGGTTCCAGTAATAAACCGCTTATTCAGCGGCAGGCCAACGAACTTCGTCAGAATTTTGAGCAGATTAAAAGACTCTTTGAGTTTGCAGATAATAAACTCGATCCGGACAGAAGCTACGATGAGTATGTTGGGCGTGCGCCGGGAAATGGTGAGCAACATCCGAAGCTTCCAACTGAGTTATCAAATATTGCTGCTGCGTATCCGGGTGAGTATTCTGTCGTGTATTACACGAATCGCAATTCTTCGTATTATGCCGAGGGTACGCGAGGGCGCACCGTTGGACTTTCTACGGCTGAGAAAAGGTCTCAGTCAAACGAGCGAGTACGCGAAATCGACTTTCGAGAACCTGGCGCCGACGAACACGATCCGCGAATGTACATGACCGTCACGGAGATGGTGAACGAGAAAAGTTTCGAGTCGATCAATACTGCCGGTGAAGGCGAAATCGAACGACCTCATGGTTCTGCAAAAATGACATTTGCTCTCAATCACGACGGCACACGTGAGATCGCAGAATCCGCTTTTAGCCGCCTCGACGAGGGCCTGTTCAATTGGCGTGGAACTCAAACACCGGTCCGATGGTTGAGACGATTGAATGTCAGTAATACGTCTCCCGGTGTTCAAGAAGTCACTTATGAAGACTCGTACATTATCGGACGCAATGAATCAGGTCATACAGACGAACGGGCACAGATTCGAACGAAGATACGTGGCACTATCGATGCGCCAGAATCAATCAGAGTAGAGATCGGTATAGGAGGCGGCGTTTCCGGAACCATGATTTACGAAGATCCCGTAATGCAGGTGTTCATCAACAACCCGTTCGGTTCGCACAGGAGCGAAGCAGAAATCCTCGCGCAAGACCCAAGCTATGCTTTCCTCGTACGCGGAGCGAAGGTAGAGAAAGAACGATTACTCTCTGTTATCCAGTCGAAAATCCGAATGCTACAGGAGGACTGGGATAAACCTCATCCCGTCTTCGGAACGGCGGTCGGAGAATCTAGCCCTCAGCAGCTTCGTTAGGACGCAGAACCGGAATAGAGGTGTATCGGCCCTTAACGAGTGCAGTTCGAACATCGTCCAGTAACTCGCGCAATGTAAGGTCCGTAGCAGGTCGGCTACTCACACCCCTTTTTAGGCCACTATTCGCCTGACGTACAATAATGATATGGAACTCAATTTGAAGCAGGGAGGGCAGAAGATGTCGGTCGACGTGAAGAAGATTTCACACCTCGATATTTCGAAGCAAAACGAGGCGGGAGCACTCTCCAACGCCTTGCGCAAGCGTCATTGGTTTGATCTGCCGGGCGCTGCTGCCGAGAATTTCGATAGCGAGGCATATGAGGGTGATAGAGGTGCGATGTTTACTGCGGAAAAGGGCGGTGGAGTCGCCGGCTTTCTTGCACTCACGACATCGCAAGAAGACAACACGGGGGTCATAAAAGTGTTGCGTGCGGAAATGCGTGATCCGGAGATCGTGCGGTCTCTCTTGCAGCAAGCCATGCGAGAGCTTACCGACAAAGGAATCTCGACAGTCACCGTGAAGATTTCAGAAGAGATGAAAAGCATCGAACACGTCTTTGAGGAGTTTCATTTTCACCGCGAAGGCGAAGAAGACGGCCGCACTATTCTCCGAGCGAATCTCTAATTGATTCAGTGTCGGGAAGTTTTGCGCGACGAACCTTTTTGAATTCTTGATCATACGTGCGTAGCTTCTCCTCTTCGTCTTCCTCAATATCAATAAGTTCATTGCGGGCAGGATCGATGACTTTGATCAATTCGTCGAGCTTGAGATGGATGGCATGCGCATCGCGATTTTGCGTATTTTGAATGAGGAAGACCATGAGGAAGGTGAGCACCGTCGTGACCGTATTGATGAAGAGCTGCCACGTCGTCGAGAACTGAAAGAAGGGACCTACTACTGCCCAGAGGATAACGAGCACCGCAGCGAACACGAATGCCCAGCCCGAGCCCATCAGCATGCTCGACGAGTGTGCAATCTTGCGGAATATTTCTTGCATGAGGCAAGTGTACACCCTACGCCGCGGACGTATCCGCACTTCTGCACATGCTAGAGTGGCGAGATGACGGTGCGCGAGATTTATAGGCAGTACAAAATTCCTGCTTTTTTGCAGCTGCACCAGCTGCGCGTCACGTCTGTCGCGAAGCAGATTGTGCAGCATTTTGATAGTCCGCTCGACGAGCGCTCGATTATCCTCGCGTGCCTCTTTCACGATATGGGCAACATCATCAAGATTGATTTCTCCCGATTTCCCGAATCCTTTGAGCCGGAGGGCGTAGCCTATTGGAAGCACGTGCAGGAAGATTTCTTTCGGCGATTCGGCCTCAACGAGCATCAAGCGACCATCGCTATAGGACACGAATTGCACCTGCCGCTTCAGGTGATGAAGTACATAGACGGCGTCGGATTCGGCAAGCTCGAAGCCTCGCGTGACACGCCCTCGTACGAGCAGAAGATTGTCGAGTATGCGGATACGCGAGTCGCACCGCACGGTGTCACTTCGATGATTAAGCGCCTCGAAGAGGCGCGCGAGCGCTATGCGAAGCGAGAAAGCGAGATGCCCAAAGACGCGAAACGCTACGATGAACTGCATGCTGCAGCTATCGCAATCGAGCAGCAAATCTTCGCGAAAACACAGATACGTCCGGAGCAGATCACTGAGACGAGTATCCAGCCACTCATCGAGAAGTTTAATGATTTTCAAGTCGCATAGGTGCGTGCTATCATCCCGAAACGTTTCGTTTTGCCGTTGAACGTACGTGCAACGGCGTCGTTCGTAAAAAATGAGAATATGATATTCTCATTTTGTTCCTCACTAGCCGTTGTACTCGGGGATCGTTCAACGGCTTCGTTCGGAGAAAATGAGAAGGTCTCATTTTCGATCCTCACTTGCCGTTGTAGCTCAGTTGGTAGAGCACGTCATTGGTAATGACGAGGTCTCCGGTTCAATCCCGGACAACGGCTCCAGAGATGCCATGCAATTCTCTTGGAAATTGCGTAGTATGTCTGTGTTTGCCGCCTTAGCTCCCACCTTCGCTCAAATTGCATATGAGCTTCGGATGGGCAAGCAGTAGACTTTTCACCTACCGCTTGCGCTTCGAAGCTCCGATGTAATCATCGGAGCGTAGTAGTGCCGCCTTAGCTCAGTTGGTAGAGCACCGCTTTCGTAAAGCGGGGGTCCGCGGTTCAAATCCGCGAGGCGGCTCCAAAGGAGCGAAGCGACTGAGGAGTCGCCTCGCGATGTGAGGGGTCGGGAACGGGAGTTCCCGTGTAGGAAGGCAGCGCGCAGCGCGTTGGAAAACCGTGGGCGACCTTCTCGCTTCGTCGGTAATCTGACGAAGCGGAGGAAGTACCCTTGCGGTGTTTCCAAGTGCGAAAGGTGGCGCTTCTCGAAGTGAAGATTGCTATACTCACCGCATGTCATCGAAAGAGGAACTGGAAGCGAAAATAGCTGCTATTGAAGCGGCGATGGGTGCTGCTGATTTCTGGGCCGATAAGGATAAGGCGCAGGAGCTATTGAAGGAGTATCAGGATTTGAAGACGCGGCTCGCCGGAGGCGCCGGATACGACAAGAGCGACGCCATTGTGTCTATTATCTCGGGTGCCGGCGGCGACGACGCCGAGGATTTCTCGCGCATTCTCTATGAGATGTACAAGAAGTATGTCGCTTCGCGCGGGTGGAGTGTCGCAGATCTTTCCGAAAACAAAAACTCGATGGGCGGATACCGATCCGTCTCGTTTGAAATAAAAGGCTCGGGTGCGTATGGCGCTCTCAGGCGGGAAGGCGGCGTGCATCGCCTGGTGCGCATGTCGCCCTTTAATTCTGCGGGCAAAAGGCAGACATCCTTTTCGCTCGTCGAGGTCTTGCCGAAACTCCCCGACCAGGGTGATTTGCATATACCGGATAGCGAGCTTGATGTGGCCGTTGCACGCTCGGGCGGCCCCGGCGGTCAAAATGTAAACAAGCGCGATACAGCAGTCCGCATGACACACATCCCGACCGGCATTGCAGTGCAGGTGACATCGGAGCGTTCGCAGCTTTCCAACAAGGAAAAGGCGCTCGAGATGATACGCGGCAAGCTCTTTCGATTGCGCGAGGAAGCGGCAACGAAAGAATCTCGCGGACTCTCGACCGGAGCTACGACAAAAATCGAGTGGGGGAGCCAGATTCGCTCCTATGTCTTGCATCCATACCAACTCGTGAAGGATCATCGCACCGAGCATGAGCGTCGCGACGTTGAGCGCGTGCTCGAAGGTGATATTCAGAGCTTTATAGACGCAGAGGCGCAGCACGGCTAAATCGCGTGTTATCAAGGGCGTTTTGATTGAGCCGACTCGCGGGAAGGCGTATACCCCGTGAGATACGGTATCTTGATGATATGCAGATGTTCATTACCTGGTCCTCGCGAGCTATAGAGCGTTCGCCGCATTTTATGTTTTATCTCATGGGGTATACTGGTACTTCCTGCATGCGAGCGCGATAGAGAGGAGTTTCGCGCACAGAATAGTACGCTGTCCTCAATTCCCATGATCTACTTCGAAAAAGTAACCAAAGTCTATGCAGACGGCGCTCCGCCGGCCGTTAACGACGTGACGCTCGGTATTGATCCGGGCGAGTTTGTCTCGCTCGTCGGGCACAGCGGTGCCGGCAAGACCACACTCCTCAAAATGCTCTTTGCCGAAGTCCATCCCTCCGAAGGGTCGGTCTTTTTTGGCTCACGAGAAATCGCCGCGCTTTCTCGCAAAGATCTCCTGCACATGCGCCGTAAAATCGGCACGGTCTTTCAGGATTTTCGCCTGTTGCCGACTAAAAATGTCTACGAGAATATTGCGTTTGCTCTCGAAGTCGCCGGCAAGAGCGACGAAGATATTCAGGCCGACGTGCCGCACGTGCTTGAGCTCGTCGGACTCGCCGAGAAGATATGGAGTTTCCCACGCGAGCTCTCCGGTGGTGAACAGCAGCGTGTCGCGATTGCGCGCGCCATTGTGAATCAGCCCGAGGTCTTGATTGCCGATGAGCCGACGGGCAATCTGGACCCCATCAATGCGCACGACATCGTCGAGATTCTCAAGAAGATCAACGACCTTGGTACCACCATCATCTTGACCACGCACAATAAGTCGGTGGTTGATGCCGTCGGGCGCCGTGTCGTCACCATGGATCAGGGCAGAATTATTCGCGACGACAAAAAGGGGCGCTACGTTTTATAATACGACTATGGATTTCTGGACGACAACCAAACGAGTAACACGCTACGGCGTAGCGGGATTCGTGCGCAACGGCTTCGTCTCGCTCTCGGCGATTCTTATCATGACGATTACGCTCTTCGTCCTCGCGAGCCTCATGATTGGCGGAGCTGCGCTCAATTCGACCCTGCGTTCGCTCACGGAGAAGGTGGATGTGAGCGTGTATTTTACGACGAGCGCACCGGAGAGTGATATCCGCGAGATTGAAGGTCAGCTCAAGGCACTGCCGGAGGTGTTGAGCGTCGAATATGTGAGCAGCGAACAAGCGCTTGCCGCATTCCGAGAACGTCACAAGAACGACCAGCTCACGCTGCAGGCACTCGATGAGCTCGGAGACAATCCGCTCGGCGCTTCGCTCGAAATCCGCGCGAAAGAGACGAGTCAGTACGAATCCATTGCCACGTATCTGAATGGCAAACAGGAAGCGGGCACGGGAGCGGGCGCATCAATAGATAAAGTGAACTTCTTCCAGAATAAGACCGCCATCGACCGCTTGAGCAGCATCATCGAAACTTCCAAGAAGCTCGGTATCGCGATTGCTATCGTGCTTTCACTTGCTTCGGTCTTGATCTCCTTCAATACTATCCGCCTCGCGATTTACACATCGCGGGATGAGATTGGTGTGATGAATATCGTGGGTGCGGGGCACTGGTACGTGCGCGGACCGTTTATGATTGCGGGTGTCCTCTATGGCTCGGTCGCCGGTGTCATCGTCCTCCTCCTCTTATATCCGATCACCGTGTGGCTCGGGCCCGGCTCAGAGCGCTTCATGGGCTCGTTCAACGTCTTTACGTACTTCACGAGTGCATTTCCACTCATCTTTGTCGTCGTGATGGGGTCGGGGATTGCACTCGGCGCCCTCTCGAGCTTCTTGGCCGTGCGCCGGTACCTCCACCTGTAGACGCTACTTATGCACACCGTCGTCCTCGCGTATGAATACGCCGAGCCGCATTTTCCCGTGGTAGAGTGGTCCCTATGACGCGTGCGCAACCGGGTCATAAGTATATTTTTGTCGTTGGCGGCGTCATGTCGGGCGTCGGCAAAGGCATCACGACCGCATCCATCGGCAAGATTCTTTCTGCGCGCGGGCTCACGGTCAATTTGATGAAGGTCGACCCGTATCTCAATGTCGATGCGGGTACGATGAATCCCACAGAGCACGGCGAGGTCTTTGTGCTCGACTCGGGACTCGAGACGGATCAGGATATGGGCAACTATGAGCGCTTCTTGGGACGCGATTTGGGACCGGAGGATTACATGACGAGCGGTATGGTGTACGCCGAGGTCATTAAGCGCGAGCGCAATCTCGAATACGGCGGACGGTGTGTCGAGGCGGTGCCCCATGTGCGCGATGAGATCGTCGCACGTTTCCAAAAGTCGGCGGAGCTCGCACAATCCGACGTCACCGTCATCGAAATCGGCGGGACCATCGGAGATTTTTCCAATGCGCTTTTCATAGACGCGGCGCGCGTGATGCACCTGCAGCATCCGCTCGATTCCATTTTTGTGATGGTCTCGTATCTTCCGGTGCCGGGCACGCTCGGCGAGATGAAGACCAAGCCGACGCAAAATGCGATGCGCGAATTGAATTCCTACGGTGTGCAGGCCGATATATTGATTGCGCGATCGACACATGCGCTCGATCAGAAGCGCAAAGAGAAGCTCTCGGTCTCATGCAACGTACTCCCTGAGCGCATCATCTCTGCGCCGGACGTCGAATCCATCTACGATGTGCCGCTCAATTTTGAGCGTGACAAGCTCTCCGATATTATCCTCGACGCACTCGCGATAGAAGAGAAGCACGCATCGGATCTTGCTGAGTGGAAAGCATTTGCGGACAAGGCGCACAATGGTTCACGCGAAGTGAAGATCGGTATCGTCGGGAAGTATTTTGATACGGGCGATTTCGTCCTCTCCGATGCCTACATTTCTGTCATTGAGGCTATCAAATTCTCCGCAGCTGCGCTCGGTGTGAAGGCGCGGATTGAATGGCTAAACGCAAAGACGTACGAGCAGGAGCCCGCGAAAGTCGCCGAGCTCACCGGCTACGACGGCATCATCGTGCCGGGAGGATTCGGTGAGACGTGTCTCGAGGGTAAAATAAGCGCCATCAAATTGGCGCGTGAGAACAAAATCCCGTATTTCGGCCTCTGCTACGGCATGCAGCTCATGACGGTGGAGTACGCGCGCAACGTGGTGGGACTCAAAGATGCGAATACCACAGAGATCAATCAGGCGACACCGCATCCGGTCATTGCGATATTGCCGGAGCAGATTGAGAAGCTTAAAAACAAAGAGTACGGCGGCACGATGCGACTCGGTGCGTATATGCATGACATTACTGAAGGCACGATTGCGTATGAGGCGTATGGTAAGGCGCAGGTCTCGGAGCGCCACCGTCACCGCTTCGAGGTGAATCCGGATTACATCGGGCAGCTCGAAGGTGCGGGCCTCGTCTTCTCCGGTAAATCTCCGGACAAGCACCTCATGGAAATCGCGGAGTTGCCGAAGAGCGTGCACCCGTTCATGCTCGGCACGCAAGCGCATCCGGAATTGAAGGCACGGCCACTTTCTCCGCACCCGCTTTTCACTGCATTCCTGAAAGCAGCAACGGAGCGCGCGCAATAACACGCCGCTTTTGACAGATTCAGTGCCGTGCTACACAATAGGCCATGGCAGTGAAGATTATTGAAGGTTTTATCAACGCACCGCAGCGAGCGATATGAAAAAGAATTTTTCATATCCGAGCAAGGTAGTTGTAGCCGAAGGCTATACATTTGATGACGTACTTATCCGGCCCGCGGCCTCTGCCATGGAGCCATCGGAAGCGTCACTAAAAACGAAGATTGCAGGTATCGAATTGTCGGTACCATTTTTGAGCGCGGCGATGGACCGAGTAACGGAAGCATCGATGGCCATTTCGCTCGGCAAGCTCGGAGGCTTGGGAGTAGTGCACCGCAACTGCTCCATCGAGGCACAGGTACAGATGGTCAAGGAGG
>CAYGFN010000012.1:6744-19060 GCA_964349145.1 uncultured Candidatus Saccharibacteria bacterium | reverse complement strand
GTATCTAGAATTGGTTGATGAAGCGCAGGTCGGCGGAATGCATCAGGCGCACGTCGTCGATACCCCAGCGGAGCATCGCGAGCCTGTCGAGTCCCATGCCGAAGGCGAATCCCGTGTATGTATCGGAATCCACGCCCGCATTCTTAAGCACTGACGGATGCACCATGCCGGCTCCCATCATTTCTATCCAACGATCACGTAATTTCTCCGGCGCGCTCTCGCCCACGAGGCGCATGTCGACTTCGACGCCCGGCTCGACGAACGGAAAGAAGCTCGGACGAAATCGCACCTCGACAGACGCGCCGCGGAAAAATTCTTTGAAGAATTTCTCAAGCGTACCCTTGAGGTGACCGAGTGTAATACCCTCACCCACGGCGAGTCCCTCGATTTGGAAGAATTCCGCCTCGTGCGTCATGTCGGTCGCCTCGTTGCGGAAGACCTTGCCTGGCACGATCACACGATACGGCGGCGGATTCCCCGCCTTGGCCTGCGCTTCCATGTAGCGCACCTGCACGGGGCTCGTGTGCGTGCGCAATACCATGCCCGCTTCGTCTTTCACGAAGAAAGTGTCCTGCATATCGCGGGCCGGATGATCCTTGGGTACATTGAGCGCGTCGAAGTTGTACCATTCCGTCTCGAGAAGCGGACCGTCAGCAAACGCGAAACCCATGGCTAAGAATATTTTGTTGGCCTCACGGATAAGACTCGAGATCGGGTGCATATGACCCCTCGTGAAGTGCGTATCGGAAAGCGACATGGGCTTTAGTATACCCCGTGAGATATTGCGCTCATACTCTACGTGAAATCTCTTTTGGCGTGCCGGAACTGGTCTGAAGTCAGGAGGTAATTCGCGAGATTATCTCATGGGGTATATACGCTTCACGCGCGGGGCGGAACGCAAGCGGACGCGTCATAATCTATCTTTTTGGCCATTTCCTGGTATAATCTCGCACTATGATATTCGGGTCGGGCGCCGTGTTTGCGCTCCTTTTTGTCTCGCTGTATTTCGAGATATTTCTTCTGATATCTTTCTTGCAGCACCGCCTCTCACGAGGTGCGCATGAGAGCGACATGGGCGACCACGCGCTCCCGAAAGTCGCCATCATCGTCCCCTGCTACAATGAAGAGAAGGCCCTCGGTGCATCGCTCACCTCGCTCCTTGCCCTCGAGTACCCACGAGAGCTGCTCGAGATTCTCATTGTCGACGACGGATCGACAGACCGCACACTCGCGGTAGCTCAAGAATTTGCTGGTGATTCACGTGTCACGATTCTCACCAAGGAAAACGGCGGCAAGCACACCGCGATGAATCTCGGGTTTGCACATACGGACGCCGAGCTCGTCGGCTGTCTCGACGCCGACTCCACCGTCGAGTCGAGCGCTCTTATGAATATGGTGCCCCTGTTTATTAACCCGAATGTGGCGGCTGTCACCCCCGGCATCCATGTACGGCATCCGTCGACGGCGCTCCAGCACATGCAAAACGTCGAGTATCGCCTCTCGCTCTTCAATCGTTTTATCCTCTCCTCACTCGGCTCAGCATTCATCACCCCCGGCCCTTTTTCGATATTTCGTGCACGCGTCGTGCGTGAACTCGGCGCATGGCGATATGCGCATTCTACCGAGGACATGGAAATGGCACTCCGCATACAAGAGGCCGGTTACCTGATCGAAAATGCGCCGCGTGCGGTCGTGCACACGTCGACGCCCGCGACCTTTGGCGCACTCTATCGGCAACGTGTCCGCTGGACGTATGGAGGGCTGCGCAATGCCGTCGATTATCGACACATGTTTGGTAACTACCGCTACGGCAACCTCGGAATCATTATCTTGCCGTTTGCGATTCTTTCGATATTTGCGGGTCTCTATTTCTTTATCCGCATCATCTACTACAGTGGCCTCTCCGCATACAAAGCATTCCTGAAGTATCAGTACGCGGGCTTTCACTTTGATCCGAGCGTGCCTGATCCTTTCTATTTCAACACCAGCGCGCTCTTGTTTTTGGTGATTATCTCAACCCTACTTATTCTTGTCCTCATCACCTTGGGCACGTTTATCGGCACCGGCAAGCGCCACCCACCGATATCGACTCCGCTCTTCGTCATTTTCTACAGCTTTATCGTTCCTCTATGGCTTTTTGCCGCGCTTTTCCGCGCAATCTTTAAGACAGGTGTCCGCTGGAGATAAGCAACGTAATAATGTAAGCTAGCCGAGCGAGCGTAACGGTGTCTTGCGGAACCTCCCGCAGCCGAGGAGGCAAGGATTAAGGTTTTTCAGTAGAAAAGCCTGGTTCCGTAAGACACTGTTAGCGAGCGACACTATATGGATCCTATCGCCAATGCACGTACCGCTCGCTGGGGCAGCTACCTCGTCGCTTTTTTCATTACCGCGCTCATTTTCGCGACCGCGATGTATGCTTCAAATTACTTCAACGACCGCCGGCTTGCGGAGATTCAGGCGACTCAGGACAATATTTCAATAGACATCCTCTCAACGCAGACGCAATTCGATCTCCTCAAGGAGCATTCGTGTGCCGACATAGCGGAGAATTCTGTGCTCTCCAATGAGCTCCAGCCGCTTGGATCGCGCCTCGCCTATCTGGAGCAGCAACAGAATGTGAATCAGGACGAGCTCCTGCGGCTCAAGCGCTACTATTCGCTGCTCGAAATCAAGGATTATCTCTTGATGCGCGAGGTCTCCGATAAATGCCGCCTCAATCCGGTTTTTATTCTCTATTTCTACTCGAACCAAGGTGATTGCGAGGCGTGCGAGAGCCAAGGCTACGCGCTCACGGGCCTCTCGCAGAAGTATCCGCTCTTGCGCATCTACTCATTCGATTACAATCTCCGTCTATCGGCGCTTCACACGCTCACCGAAATCAGCAATATCCAAGACAATTTGCCCGCACTCGTCATCAAGGGCAAGGTGTACTACGGGCTGCATACGGTTGAAGACATCGAGAAGATTCTCCCCGAACTCGCCAAGATGGCGACAACGACAAAAAAGGTTCGTTAATTAATTGGAGCCGCTTCCCAGACGAGAACCCCTGGGAAACCCACGGTTTTCCCAGGCCTTCCTCCACGGGAAAATAAGTGTTTTCCCGACCCCTTTCCCTTCAAGTCTGGGAATCGTCTACATTCGTGAGCCGCTTCCCAGACTTGAACTGGGGACCTTCTCTTTACAAAAGAGTTGCTCTACCAACTGAGCTAAAGCGGCGCTTACGCATTCTGCCCTCTGTCGTCTGTTGTATCAAGTCCGACGCCCTGATCTGATACACCACTCTTATAGTCACTCACATTCTTGAGGAATTCGTTGGTTGGCTCGCGACGCTCGAATCCGGCCTTGTGCGATACTTTCTCCGCAAGGCGATGCGACTGGCGCTCGAGGAAGCGCGCGAGCGCTGCGGCACCAAGCGCGGCATCGTGCAGAATCGTGCGCCCCAAATCCAGAAGTGCCGGCGGCAATTTGTGCGCCTCGCGCTGCGAGTGCGCAATCATCGCCTTCAGCGATCGCGCTCGCTCGTCTGCCCGCTCGCGAAGCGCGGGTGCCAGATAGCGTGCGGTGCGCTCCTCCCACGCGCGGAGGATGAAGAGCGCAATAATACCGAAGAGGGAGAGCGCGAAGACGACAATCGCGATTCCCATAGTTTACTTGACCGACAAACGTTCGAAGCGGGAGACCTCGACGCGTTCGCCGAATTTCTGGACGTGCTGCTCGATGAGCTGTCGCACGGTCATATCAGGATTTTTTACAAAGGGCTGTTCCAGGAGCACCTTATCGGCGAGGAAGCTCGCGAGCTTGCCCTCGAGTGCCTTGTCGCGCTTGTCTGCGGGCACATTCGCCACCTCCCCTTCAAATACCGCGCGAGCGGCTGCAGTGTCTGCCTCCTTCACATCATCTCGCGAGATAAACTGTGGCGCCATTGCTGCCACATGCATCGCAATATCGCGCGCGAGCATGCCGAATGCTTCATTGCGTGAGACGAAATCCGTCTCGCAGGCAAGCACCACTGCACCGACGACCGAGCCGCCTGCGTGCACATAGGCGCTCGCGATGCCCGCTCCGAGCTCGCGATCAGACTTCTTGCTTGCTGTTACCGCGGAAATCTTGCGGAGAATGACTTTTGCTTTTTCGATATCACCACCGGCTTCCTCGAGTGCTTTCTTGCATTGCATCACCGAGACGCTTGTCTCATCGCGCAATGCCTTGATCATGTCTGTGGTGATTTCCATACAGTAAAAGTGTACCTTATTTCTCAATAAAACCGCGCAAAGCGCGGCGCAAATGACTTATTTCAGCGGCGCACGCTTCCCTCCCTGTACCGCCTCTGCGATTGCCTCGCATACGAGCCGAATGGAACGCACCGACGTGTCGTTCGCCGGAATCGGATACTGGACGCGAGCGAAATCGCAATCAGACGACGAGAGACCGACCACCGGAATCTTGAGCTGGTTGGCTTCGGCTACAGCCGTCTCTTCGTGTCGTGTATCCACGACAAAGAGTGCGCCCGGAAGGTCTGGCATGTTGACGAGTCCGCCGAAGCGCCCGAGCAATTCTTCGATTTCGCGGTCGAGCATAAGGCGCTCGCGCTTGGTGTACTTCTCAAGCGCACCGGATTCCTTGTCCTCCATGAGCTTCTGGAGGCGCTCGATGCGCTTCCTGATATTTTTGAAATTCGTGAGCGTACCACCAATCCAGCGTCCAGCGACATACGGAGAGCCGGTCTTTTCGGCCATCTCTTTCACGATACTAATAGCCTCGTGTTTGCCGCCGACGAAAACAACCTGGCGGCCTGAAGCAATCACGCTGGCGACGAAATCACCTGCCGCAGCGAGGCGCTGCTCGGTCTCTTCAAGATTGAAAATGTCCGTACGGTCCTTGGTGCCGAAAAGAAACGGTGCTGCAGTCGGGTGACGGCGCGCACGCGGGTAGCCATAGTGAACGCCCGCGTCGAAGAGAGTTTTGATATCGGTAGACATGATGATGAAAAATATGCGCCTCAGGGCGCCTGCCTACCGTCAGGCAGGTGCGAGGAATATACCAAAGATGACCTCAATCCGCAACCCCGAAGGAAAGACCTCACTGCGCCTTTTTAGTGGCGCAACAGTGGGCAAAAGACAAATATTTCCAGCTTCGCTTTCATTGGTCTTCCGTACGGGGCAGGCCGTCTTCGCCGGAGACTTCGATCTCGCCACGGTCTGCCTTGCCGAGCATCTCGAGAATGGGGCCGAGCGCACCCCCCATAATTTTCGGGATATTCGACCATGATTCCTTGAGCCGGTGGTCGGTGATGCGGTCTTGCGGGAAGTTATAGGTACGAATTTTCTCCGATCTGTCCCCCGTGCCGACCTGCTGTTTTCTGTCCGCTGCGCGTTCGCGCGCCTCCTTCTCATCCTGCGCCTGCTGCAGGCGGCTGGTGAGAAGTGTCATGGCCTTCTCCTTATTTTGCGCCTGCGAACGCTCGGAAGTGCAACGGACGTCCATACCGGTCGGCTTGTGGATGATGCGCACCGCGGTCTCGACCTTGTTCACATTTTGGCCGCCGGCGCCGCCGGAGCGCGAGGTTTCGATCTCGAGGTCTGACGGATTGATGACGAGCTTTGTGCGCTTGTAGATGGGGAGAATCGCGACGGAGGCGGTCGAAGTATGGATGCGGCCCTGCTTTTCTGTCGCTGGCACGCGCTGCACACGGTGGACGCCGGTCTCGAATTGCAGGTCGCGATAGCAATCCTGCCCCTTGATCTCATACTGCGCCTCCTTGAAGCCGCCGAGCGCGCCGCGCGACTCATCGAGCGATTTCCATTTCCATCCCCGATTCTCAGCATAGCGTAGGTACATGCCCGCGAGCTCTTCAGCAAAAAGTGTCGCCTCCTCGCCGCCGACGCCCGCACGCACTTCGAGAACGACCTCGTTCGGCCACTCGCGCTCATTCGGGTCACCGATGATTGTGACCATCTGCTTCATCAGCTCGTCTTTCTGCGCTTCAATCTCGGCGAGTTCTTTCTCGGCAAGATCCTTCATTGCCGGGTCTACTTCGATGAGTTCTTCAGAGTCCTTCTCGGCCTGAGTGAGGCGATTCCATTCGGTCACCAAATAGGCGACGCGCGGGTCATCCGCGTATTCCTGTGGATTCAATGCGTTGTCGGTCATACGTTTAGTGTAGCGTGGAATAGCACAAAGGACCGTTCTTCAAAAAAGAACGGTCCTTTGCGAGACGTTATTTCTTTCCCTTTGCCGCCTGCGCGCGCTTCTTGAATTTGTCGACGCGGCCTGCTGTGTCGATGGTCTTGGAAATGCCAGTGTAGAAGGGGTGCGAAGCGCTCGAGATTTCCACCTGAAAGACAGGGTACTCCTTGCCGTCTTCCCATTTGTCAGTCTTCTCCGCATCGATGGTCGAACCAATGAGAAAACGCTTCCCCGAGGTGACGTCCTCGAAGATGACTTGTCGGTAATTTGCCGGATGAATCTCCTTTTTCATGTCGGGCGATTATACGTAAATCGGGCTAAAAAACAATACCCCCACCTTACGAGTTCAAGATGTCGATCTCGCCCTGGATCTTATCCATGAGATTAAGCACGTTTGTGCCGTAGAATGAATTTGCTGCTTTGTTCCAATTGCCGCCGGCAAAATACTTGAGTGCGGCGCGGCGCGCGCTCTCGCGCGTGCCGCCGTCTCCCCCATTGTCTTTCATCAAGAGTGCCGTGGCAGTAATCGCCGTCTTCGGATTCCACGGATCGGGGAAGCTCTCACCCGTCAATTGCGAGAGACGATTCTTGTAGAGCATCCAGGTCGAGGGGATGAACTGCGAGGGGCCCATCGCGCCACCATATCCCGAGCCTTGCGGACACGATACTGCTGTCGTCGACCAGTCGCGGCCGAGCGCCTCGGTAATCGTCTTGAACGGTTCGGTATCTCGCGGTGCCTTCATTACATTTGCAAACGCCTTGCCGGAATTCTTTCCGACTCCCTTACCGAGCGCAAGGTCTGTCACGAAGCAGGATCCCTGATTCGCCCCGAGGTTCGTCTCCTGTGTGAGAATCGCAAGGATAAGAGAGGCAGGGACGCCCGTGCCGGCGGAAGCGGCCTTCGCGTAATCGTATGCGGTGCCGAATGGAATCGCTCCGCTGTCGCGCAGCCCGAAGAGCGCGGCGCGAATCGAGGCCGCCTGCTTCTGTTTCTCGGCAATCAATTGTTGGTAGGTCTTTTCCTGCCCTTTGGTAACGGTGAGGACCTGCTTCTTTTCACGTTCGTCTCGCTCTACCGCCTGCTTCGCGAGCACTTGTGCGGAGCGGACTTTCTGCGCCTCGTCCTCTTTTTCTTCGAGCGATCGCTTCCTGTCCGAGAGCTCGTCGCGGAGCGTCCCGAGCTCCGTAAACGACTGGTCGAGCTGCCGCTGTACCATCTCAAACGCGTCGATTTGCTCAAAGGTATCGGAAATAGATCCCGACGCGAGTGCAAGCGCGAGGAACGAGCGATCATCGAGCTCACGCGTGCGACGCATTATCTGTGCAAGTGATGCCTGAGAGCGCGTGACCTTCGAATCCACTTGTTTGATGGATTGCACTTTTTCAACGATGTCGCCGTTGATGTTTCGGAGTGCGAGATCCGTTTGTTTAATCTGGAGCTGCGCGGTCTTAATCTTATTGTCGAGAATCGCAATGTCACGCTCGAGCGTGGTACGTGCGCGCTGCAATTCCGTGAGTGACCCTTGATTGTTGCTGATGTCTCTCTCTATTTGATCGAGCTGTGCCTGCAGTGCGGCTCGCTCTTCAGCACTCGTCGCCGCATAGGCGGGCGTCGTTAGAAGGAGCACGGCCGCCACAAAGAATATCGAAAAGCGCATATGGTGGTCTCAGTATACAAGACGGACTAGTGCGCCGTCCCTTTCCACGCAAAACGGGGCGCGAGCCCCGTTGGTTATTCTGTCTTTCCTGCCTCTTCGGCAGCTGGAGCGGCCTCACCTTCGGCTCCCGCTTCCGGAGCAGTCTCTGCTGCCGGCGTCGGTTCCTCTTCCTTCTGAGGCTCCGAGACGGATACGATGATTTCATCGGCATCAATCTTGAGTTCAGCGGATTTCGGAAGCACGATATCCTTTGCAAGAATGTGATCGCCGACGTTCACCAACTTCGAGAGGTCGACATCGAGCGTGTGAGGCAGCTCCTGTGGCGAGACTTCGATAGCGAGCTCGTGAACGACTTTGGAGAGCACGAGGCCTGCCTTTTCCGCAGGTGATTCACCGATAAATTCAAGCGGCACGTTCACCTCCACCTTCTTACCCTTTTCGATCACATAGAAATCCGCGTGTATGAGGGTCCCGGTGACCGGATGCGTCTGCACGTCGTGAATGAGGGTGTCCTGATTCTCGCCCACTCCGGTGATGGTGATGAGGGTCGTCTCGCCGGCCGAACGCCAGACGGACTCCAATTTGCGGGCATCAATCGAAATAGGTGTCGCCTCCTGCTTGGGACCATAAAACACGGCCGGTATTCGGCCGGAAGCGCGCAGGGATTCTGCGCTTTCTTGTGAGTCGCGTGGCTTTGCCTCGATCGTGACTGTCATGCGCGAGAGTATACCCCGTGAGATAAAAAACTCAAGATTTTCATCTCAGACTTGTTTTTGGCAATATCTCACGGGGTATACGGATTCCAGGCGATTTTGCAATCTCGCCACACACCCGCGTGATAACATACCGCTATGGATGTGCTCGCCATAGGAGATACGGTAATCGACGATTTCATTCGCCTGAAGGATGCGAGCGCTCATTGCGACATCAATCATGAGCAGTGCATGCTCTCGCTACGCTTCGGCGACAAAGTCCCCTTCGAGTTCAACGTGCTGGTCCCCGGGGTCGGCAACAGCGCTAACGCCGCGGTCGCCTGTGCGCGCCTCGGCCTTCAGTCGGCACTTCGCGTCCACGTGGGAGACGACGACCGCGGCAGAGTGTGCATCGATGCGCTCAAGGCACAAGGTGTCGACACGTCGCTCGTGGCCGTGGAAGCCGGCAAGCTCACGAATTACCACTACGTACTCTGGTACGAGAGCGAGCGTACCATTCTCGTGAAGCATGAATCGTACGCATACTCGATGCCGCAGCTCGCAGTATCACCCAAGTGGATCTACCTTTCATCACTCGCCGACAAGACTGAGCCGTACCACCATGAGATCGCGGCATACCTCGCTGCGCACCCCGAAGTGAAACTCGCCTTTCAGCCGGGCACATTCCAAATGAAACTCGGCGCCGCAGCGCTCAAAGATGTATATGAGCGGACTGAGATTTTCTTCTGCAACAAGGAAGAGGCGCAGCGCATTCTCGGCATTACTGAGCACGATATCGCTCGACTCCTCGACGGAATACACGCACTCGGTCCCAAAGTAGTGGTCATCACAGATGGCCGCGAAGGCTCCTACGCGCGCGAAGAGAGCGGCCGCATGTGGCACGCGCCGATGTACCCCGATCCGACTCCGCCGAAGGAGCGCACGGGTGCGGGAGACGCATGCGCTTCGACCACCGTCGCGTATCTCGTGAAGGGCATGTCACTCGAGAAATCGCTCCTCCGTGGACAGATCAATTCTATGAATGTCGTGCAGGAAATCGGCGCGCAGAAGGGACTCCTCACAGCGGATGAAATAGAGGCGTGGTATGCGAAGCGCCCGCCTGAATACAAAGCAACAGATCTCTAGCGAGCGAGTACCCGCTTCACGGCATCGAGGATGCCGGTGGCATCCATATGGTAGTGCGCAATGAGCTCTTGCGGCTCTCCTGATTGGCCGAATGCATCGTGCATGCCGACATATTCTATCGGCGTGGGAAATTCTGCTGCGAGCACTTCCGCAATCGCACCTCCGAGGCCGCCGTTAATTTGGTGTTCCTCCACGGTGACCACTCTCCCCGTCGCGCGGGCCTCCCGCACGATAGTCTCGCGATCGAGGGGCTTCACGGTGTGCACATTGGTTACCGTGACTGCAATGGACTCTTTCTCGAGCGCATGCGCTGCGACGAGCGCATGATGCACAAGCGGACCTGTCGCGAACAGTGCCACCTTCGGTTGCTCTCCTCGCCAGAGCACGTTCGCTTTGCCTACCACAAACGGGCTCTCAGCGGTCGTCATAATCGGCGTTTTGTCGCGACCGAAGCGCATGTAGACGGGCTTGCCGAGCGCGGCAGCAGCAATCGTCGCTTTGCGCGCCTCCTCCGCATCACACGGTGAGAGCACAATCATATTTGGCATCGCGCGCATGAGCGCGAGGTCTTCCAGCATCTGATGCGTCGCGCCGTCGGGACCTACCGAGACACCCGCGTGCATGCCACAGATAATGACCGGCACGTTATTGAGTGCAACAGTGGTCCGAATTTGTTCCCAATTCCGTCCCGGCGAGAATGCAGCGTATGAAGTGATGAACGGAATTTTGCCGTAATTGGCCATGCCAGCAGCGACGGTCGCCATGTTCTGCTCCGCAACACCCATTTCAACGAAGCGCGCCGGAAACTCTTTTTGAAACCACTCAGCACGCGTGGACTCCGAAAGGTCCGCGGAGAGCACGACGACCCGCTCATCAAGCTTTCCCGCTTCCACCGAGCCCTTACCAAAGCCATCGCGCGTAGCTGCGCGTTCGGGGGCATCAAACAAGGTCGGAGAAAGATGTTGTTCGGGATTGAGCATAGGGTTTGATACGTTTACTGGTGCTCACTCATTATCTTGCCCTGCATCGTGCGTAGCTCTTCCAGAAATCGCTTCGCCTCCTCGCTCGACGGCGGCTTGCCGTGCCATCGGTAATCGCCTTCTATCTCTCGAACGCCCTTGCCGGGCACAGTGTGCGCCAAGACCAGAGTCGGGCGTTCAGTAATGGCGCTCGCTTCGCTAGACGCCGCCACAAACTGCGGAATATTATGGCCATCTATTTCAAGTACGTGCCATCCAAATGCCTCGTATTTATCACGGAGCGGCTCGAGCGGCATGATGTCTTCCGTCATGCCATCTATTTGGATGTTGTTGCGATCCATGATTGCCGTGAGGTTCGCGAGACGATTCTTGCCGGCAAACATCGCACCCTCCCATGTGTTGCCCTCCTGCTGCTCGCCATCCGACATCGCACAATAGATACGATAGCGCTTGCCGTCCATGCGTGCCGCGTATGCATAGCCTGCAGCTTGTGAGAGGCCGGAGCCGAGCGGTCCCGAGGTCGTTTCTACCCCCGGCAATTTCTCGCGCTCCGGGTGCCCCTGTAGTCGAGAACCGAATTTGCGCAGAGTGAGACACTCTTCAATCGGGAAATATCCCGCATGCGCCATCGTCGCATACCGCACAGGCGTAATGTGACCGTTCGAAAGAATGAGACGATCGCGGGCTTCCCAATCGGGATGTTTCGCATCGTGCTTCATCACGCGAAAGTACAAGGCCGTGAAAATATCCGCCATGCCGAGCGGCCCTGCCGTGTGCCCCGAGCCGGCGGCGAGCAACATCTCGATGATAGTCTGCCTGATTTCGTTGGCCTTCTTCTCGAGCTGTTTGACTTCCGTGTCCGTCAAAGCTTCCATCGAACAATTATACCGTGACTTCAGGTGGCGTCGGCGCGCATCCCTGCATCGCACGCTCAGCGAGGTCCATAAATGTCCGCGCCGGATCACTGCTTTGTGAAATCGCCGAGCCGACACAGAGACGGTTCGCGCCTGCGCGCACAAGCACTTCGATATTTGCTTCTGAAATTCCTCCGTCGACAGAGACGAGAAGGTCCGGATATTTGGCGTGAAGCTCCTCGACACGATGCAGTGCGCGCTCATCAAATGCCTGCCCCTGCGCGCCAATCCGCGCTATCGACATCAGCTGCACCACATCAATCTCCGGAATGAGTGCGTCGAGCTCGTCGAGCGGCGTATCGATGAGTATCGCGAGACCGATTTCACGAGCTCCCGCTGCGCGCCACCGTGCAAACATCGCTCGCGCGGCTTCGGCTTCCGCGAAAACTTCGATGTGCGGCAAGAGTCGCTTCGCTCCCGCGCGCGCGAGCATCTCCCCCACGGCATCAGGAGATTGCACCATCATGTGCACCTCGTAGTTCACGGTGTCCGCATGCGGCAATCTCTCGCCGGACCTGTCGTACGCAGCGCTCTCAGCGCTCGTATAAGGCCACGAGACGACGGGGGCAAACACGCCATCGGCGATATCGAGCTGCACTTCGCTCGAGAAAGCCGCGAGCTCTGCCGTGCGTCGCTCGAGCTCCGCACGGTCCGGCGGGCACGTATTGGTCGGAATCACATGAGGATCGCAGAGGTATTTCACAGGCGGTGGAATAGAATGCATTCTCGCTCGTAAGTAC
>CAYGFN010000012.1:0-6644 GCA_964349145.1 uncultured Candidatus Saccharibacteria bacterium | reverse complement strand
ATGACGACGAGGAGCTCGATGAGCGTAAAGCCCCTGACATCTTGATTCTTTCTCATAAAAATATTTATTTATAAAATAATAATATCTCTACGAAGCTGGGCACACGACGGCGCCCGTACCTTGCACAGCGGTCACCTCGCGGCTTCCGCCCGTAGAATCAATGCACCAGACATCTCCTCCTACGAGATCGGCCGATACAGCCCACGCGCCATCAGCGCCGGGGCTCACTGTGCAATGGACAACGCCTGCTGGTGCGGGACCAGGGCCATTGACTTCATTCGCGGCGGCGATTGCCTGCACAACAGTCGGATCGACGAACATCGTATCCGCTGCTCCGCAGACTTCCACGACTGTGCCGGCAGTACTGTATGCGCCGTTGGTGTCATAGTAGACCTGTGCCTGCGTCTTGATTGCCGCGAGATCTGCCTTAATCGCCGCATCAGCACCCTTCCGGCGCGCTGAATTGACCGAAGCAATGACCACCGATGCGAGAATGCCTATAATCGCGATGACGACAAGGAGCTCGATGAGCGTAAATCCTCTTGACCGAGCTCCTTGTGCACGCGTAGTCATACTCTAGAGTAACGATGCGTTTGCGCTGCTTTACGGACAAACGGTACCAGCGCCGAGGGCAGTGCCACTTTCGTCTTTGATACCTCGTGAATCCACGCACCAGTAGAGTGCCTGGCTCGTCGCAAGAGGCGATGAGACTGCGTAAGCCGAGCCCGATGAATTACACACGACGCTGCCAGCGCCGTTCGCAGCGTTGATAGCCGCTATTGCCTGCGCCATTGTCACATCCGCAAACATTTGATCGCACGCAGCTGTCGCTGTACCGTACGTCTTGTTGCCTGTACCGTCGTAATAAATCTCAGCCTGCACCTGAATAGTTGCCATGTTTGACTTGATGGCGGCATCACCACCACGGCTCCGCGCCGTATTGAGGGAAGCGAGCACGACTGACGCGAGCATACCGATAATCGCGATGACGACAAGGAGCTCGATGAGCGTAAAGCCACGCTCGATTTTCTTGGTAACACTGTACATAAATATACGAAAACTAATAAATAAACGATTAATAAAAATGCTAGAGCTCTTCCGTTTCGGCAGGCAAGGCTCCAGACGTACTCGCTGGGGCCGCACCACCACTGAAGAATATGAAATAGAGTGCGCCTAATCCGGCGATAACCGCCACGACGATGAGAACCATCTCAGCCTGCTTCCGGTCCTTCGCAAGGCCCCACGCGACGATTTTGCTGGTGAGATCCGTACTCGAACTCTCCGGCTGTCGCGGCGTGAATTCCGCCGATCCATCATCAAACTGAATATCTCCCATGTCGTGAATTATAGCGCCTTTCACGACGCATAGGCCGCCAAAGTGCCACGCTGTGGATATTTTAGAGAGCGCCTCCCGGAAGAGTATCCAGCTTCTTCACGCGCCGTACGTGCCGCTCATCTCCCGACCAGGGGGCGCTGAGCCACGCTTTGAGCGCCTCTTTCGCCTCTGCTTCTGTGAGAAATCGTGCGCCCAGCGAGAGCGCATTGGCATTGTTGTGGGCGCGGCTCGAGGCGAGCATGTCGAGCTCATTGCCACTCATGTCTTTCTGCGAGACCGTCGGCGCACAATAGTAGAGCGCGCACCGTACACCGGGAAAACGGTTGGCTGCCATCGCCTCCCCTTGCCCCGATGCTCCGATAACGACTGCGCGACTCTCTATCCCCGTCGCAGCGTCCTCCGCAAGCGACTTCGCTGCGCGCGCAACGAAATCCGGATAATCATCGCCCTTGTCGAGCTCCATGGCACCGCAGTCTTGCGGCTCATACGAAATGTCAGCCCTCGAAATCTCCTTGAGGTACGCGACGAGTGCATTTTTGAGGTCAAAACCCGCGTGATCGGCCGCGAAATACACTTTCATACTTACATTTTTGCGGCCACCTGCCGGACGTGCTCGACCAGCGTGTGCGCGTAGCCCATTTCGTTGTCATACCATGCGAGCACCTTCACAAGCTGCCCGTCGACGACGCGCGTCATCGCAAGGTCTGCGATAGAGCCATAGGGCAACCCCAAAATGTCCGTCGAGACGAGCGGCTCATCGGAAACAGCGAATACGCGTTTCCATTTATCGCTCAGAGCGGCCGCGCGGAGTGCCGCATTCACTTCCTCCACGCTCGTCGGTCGCTTCGGGACAAAGGTGATGTCGACAATCGAGCCTGCAGGGACCGGCACACGCACCGCGATACCGTCGAATTTGCCTGCAAGCTCGGGGTATGCGAGCGTCGTCGCCTTGGCGGCGCCAGTAGAAGATGGTCCGAGATTCTGCGCACCCGCGCGACCGCGGCGGAAATCGTCCGGCGCCGGGCCGTCTACTATAGATTGAGTGGCAGTATATGCGTGCGTCGTATTGAGGAGAGCGCGCTCGATGCCGATTGCTTCGCTCAGAATGCCGATGACGGGCGAAGCGGCGTTGGTCGTGCATGACGCGTTGGAGGTGATGTCGCACGTGCCGAATTTCTCGTCATTGGCCCCGAGGAGAATCGTCTCAGCTCCTTCACCCTTCGCGGGAGCAGAAATCACTACCTTTTTGGCGCCCGCATCGATGTGTGCGTGCGCTTTTTGCGCCTCGGTGAAGAAGCCCGTCGATTCGACGACCACATCTATCTGCATATCTTTCCACGGTAGTTTCGCGGGCTCCCGCTCCGCCAAGACGGGAATCGTCTTGCCGTCGATGATGAGCGCCTTCTCCCCCGCTTTCACCTCAAATGGTGCGCGGCCGTATACGGAATCGTATTTGAGGAGGTACGCGAGATTTTCCGGCGTCGTGAGGTCATTGATGGCGACGATTTCGATGCCTTCACGCCCGTGGCTCGAACGATAAAAGCAGCGACCAATTCTTCCGAACCCATTAATTGCGATGCGAGCCATAGTCTATATATAGAGTAAGTAATGAGTAGCCGCAGTATAGCAGGCGCTACTCACTCGCCGCCCTGTCCTTTTCCCCACTACGCCCCCGCATCAAGGTTTAACCTTGATATCCTAATGACATGGCGAATCGACTTCCGCTTTCCGTTGATGAATGGTATCACTGCTACAATCGCGGTGTCGATAAACAAAGAATATTTCGCTCCCCAGTGGATTACCAGCGATTTATGGCTTTGCTCTTTCTGGCCAATGGCGATCGGCCTACGCACCTATCAAACCTCAAGGATGCGCGCCTTGCCTCGATAGTCGAACATCTGGGTGACCGACGAGGCAACCCTCTCGTGGAAATCGGTGCATACGCGCTTATGCCGAACCACGTCCACTTTATTCTCAAAGAGATTCGTGATGGCGGAATAGCTGCGTTCATGCAAAAGATCTTCACTGGGTACACCATGTATTTCAACAAGAAAAATGAACGCACGGGAGCTTTGCTAGCCGGTACATTCAAATCAAAACATCTTCACGATGACGAGTACTTCAAGCACGCAGTTTCTTATGTTCACCTCAATCCCGCTGAGCTCTACGAAACTAATTGGAAGTCGGGGGTCGCGGATATGCATGCACTCGAAAATCGACTCTGCGCGTATCCGTATTCTAGTTTGCCTGACTTCTACGCAGCATCATCGAGGAGGCCCGAGAGGTTCATCATAAGTTCGAGCGTTTTTGACCTTTACGATTCAATCCCCTCTTTTTCGAACGTATTAGCTGACGCGCAAGCATACTACAGCGAGGTAAATATCAAGGTTTAACCTTGATATTCCTGCTACGGCTGCTCCGCAGGCGGCTCTTCGGCAGGAGGCGCTTCAGCTGGCGGCTCTTCGGCAGGAGGCGCTTCAGCTGGCGGCTCCTCGGCTGGCGGCGGCGTCTGCTCTTGGGCGACAACGTTCACGATGCGTGTCGCGGTACCCGTGTTGCCGGCTGCATCCGTCGCACTGTAGATGATGGTGTGCGAAGCCGCTGTGGAGGTATCGATAGAAATCATCGGAATGCTGGTCGTGGCTCCCCCGTCCACAGTGACTTCAATGCCGATATTCGGTGAGCCTGCGTCGAAAAGCGTGGCGCCGAGATCCGAGTACGCGTCACCGATTTGAAGCGTCGCCGGGTTGGCGCCCGTCACCGTAATGACCGGGGCTTCGGTATCGGCCGCACCCTCATCTTGGCCGCCTGTGCCGCCTGATTCTCCACCTGGGCTTGAGCCGGAGCCTGAGCCAGATCCAGAGCCGCTCGTGCCCACCGCAGCGATGAGAGCGTCGAGCTGCGCCTTGGTCACGCACGTCTCGTTGCCGTCCTCTCCGACACACAGCTCCTTGGTGTGCACCTTGCTCGCGAAGAAGTCCGTGATGCCATTCGCCGCACTTGCAAACCATTCAGATACGCGAGACAAGATATTGCTCCAGAGCGACTCTGCGAGCGAATCTGCGGCAAGCGCTTCGGTGGACGAAGCTATCGACATGAGAGCGGCGAGTCCTGCGTAGTCTTGTTCTTGGCTATTTTGTACGAAGACCATCACGGAGTTATTGGGTGTTGCGACGAGATAGGAATCGAGTGCGATACCGATTGTCGCTTCTCCTATCTTCGCTTTCTTCGCCACGCCCGGCGTGGAGGAAAGCGAGAGCGTGTCCCCGATTGCAATCGGGCCATTTTCGAGCGAGACCTTGACGGGTACGCGGCCGGCGAGCGCGACAGGGACGCTGCTCGTCGCTTCGTCGCCGAGGAGCACGCCCGGCTTGGTGGAGATGATGCCGATGACGCGGTCTCCCTGCGCCGCACGCTTCACGCTGGTGGATGTAGCTGAATCGAATGCCACGACTTCGCCCGCGACGAGCGTCATATCAGAGATGAAATAGTTTTCGGCGACGTCGGATGCGGCGAATGACGAAGCGTCTCCATACACAGTGCCGGCAGTGAGTGCCCCGTAACACTTCGATGTGCCGCCGTTGTCGGCACAAATCGCGCCGTTGAAAGCGGCGATAGTACCAGTGGCCACCGTAAGTGACCAGAACGGTGTCGTCGTACCAATACCGACGAATCCACCCGTGAAAGATGCGGACGTCGGACGAACCAAAGTTGTCGACGCGACAAAGACCGAGAGCGCCCCGCGAGAGTAAACACCGCCCGCGCCGACATTGAGCGCATTGAACTGTCCCGTGCCACCGACCGTGAGTGCGTTGCGCACCGACGCATTTCCCGCTTCGAATGAATGCGCGAGCATCGACTGCGTCTCTGTGCCGGAAATATCGTAGACGATGAAATCGTTGTCCACCCCGGCCTGACTCTTACCCAAGTACAATCGCTTACCCTGCACAAACAAGCCCGTGACGTTGGTCGCAGGCTCCGATGTGCCGCCGACCAAATTGAGCGTCGTCGGATCCGAGACGTCGTAGATGCGCATGTCGTTGCCGGAGGCAGACGTGAGACCGATATACGCATAGCGGCCGGCGACCTGAACACTCTGGACGTTCTCCGTGATGTCTACTCCGGTCGTCGTCGCGATAGCTGTCGGAATTGAAACATCGTAGATAATGAAATCTTCAGTGACACCCACGGTATCTTTACCCACGTACGCGTATTGACCGGCGACATAGATCGAGCGGCCATCATCACCGAGGTCGACGCCGCCGACTTTTACGGGAAGCAAGGGATTCGATATGTCGATGACGTGAAAGTCATTCCCGGCTACCGTATTTTGGACGACATATGCATAGTTGCCCTGCACGCGCAGCCCGAGACCGCCGTTGCCCAAATCAAGTCCGCCGGCTACAAAAGGTGCACGGGGGTCCGATATGTCGATGATGCGGAAGTCGAAGCCTGCTACTGAGCTGTTGGTGACGTACGCGTACTTACCCTGCACGACCACGTTGTTCGCAGAAATTGCGAAGTCGAGGCCACCAACGAAGGTCGGCGAGGAGGGTACCGATACATCGTAGATGCGGAATTCGCAGCCGGTCGCCGTGGTCGCATCACACGTGCCCGCGATGGACGCGTTTGCAGTGTACGCGTACTCTCCGGCGACAAACACGCCTTGACCTGCGATGTCGAAATCCGCCCCGCCCACGTATACCGGCGTCGACGACGAGACATTGAAGATGCGGAATTCGCAGTCCGATGAGTCCGTAGCGGAGCATCCGGTGCCCGTGGTCGTGGCGGCGCTCACGACATACGCGAGATTGCCCACCGCGTAGATGTTTTGCCCGCCAAACAAGCTGGTGCCGACGCCCGCGGATAGTTCTACGCCACCGAGCGAGGTCGGCGTGTAATTTTTGGACGTGTCGCCGCCCGCTTGAAAAATGGAACCATTCGTAACGGTCAGCTTGTCTATAGGAGTGGTGGTGCCGATTCCAATCTTGCCCGTCACATTGAGCGATCCGAAAGCACCCACGACGCTCGAAAGATTCGTCGAGCTTGCCGTCGTCGCGAAGAACGTAGTGGAGGTAGCGAAGCCGAGGGAGACGGCACCACTCGAAGTGAAATTGCCCGCTGTGAGCGTCGTGCCGTTATAGGTGAGACCGGTGCCGCTCGTGATAGCGCCCGCTGCGCCGAGGTACGGAATGCGGTTTTGAGCGAAGTTCGGGAGTGCGAGGGATCCGAAGGATGCGGTCTGTGCGAAGAGGTTCGTCGAGCTTGCAGTGGTCGAATAGAAGGTGGTGGAAGTAGCGTATGAGAG
>CAYGFN010000011.1:10825-20279 GCA_964349145.1 uncultured Candidatus Saccharibacteria bacterium | reverse complement strand
ACTCACACGCTTCGACCACGAGCAAGTCATCGCGGCCGGCGAGAAAATTCGATCCGCCTGCCTGGCCAGGGAAATCTCGAACGATGGAGCCCACGATTGCCGTCGGCTTTTTATCAGCATAGTCAAGAATCTTCGCGAGCATCGCCGTTGTGGTCGTCTTGCCATGTGTTCCGGCGACGGCGATAGTGCGCATTGTCTTCGAGATCCCCCCGAGTGCCTCAAAATACGAAAGCTCCGGAATGCCTGCCTGCTTAGCATGTGCTCGCTCGGCATTCGTCGAGGGCACCGCATCTGAGTAAACGACAAGCTCTGTATCTTCCGGCATCGCATCCTGCTCCTGACCAATCGTCACGACAGCGCCTTTTTCTGCCACGAGCTGTGTCGTCGGAGATTCATCGCGGTCTGACCCGCTCACCGCTCTTCCCTCCGACATATACAGCTGCGCAAGCGCGGACATGCCAATGCCTCCGATGCCCACCATATGAATCTTCTGCGGTCCACTCATGCAGCGAGCATAGCACTTTGCGCATCATCTTCGCTACTTTTAGATAAACACGTTACACTGACCGTATGAAAAAAGCTGCGAAACCGAAGTTTAATTTCGCGGATCTGAAAGCTGCAGCGACGCATGAAGATATTCACGTCCGTGCTAAAGCATTTGCAGAATATTTCTCCATGTTCAATGAATTTCCTTCGTACCTCTACGACAACAGTGCCGGTATCGACGAGACACTTCTTCGTACCGTCGAGCAACTGCGAGACGACCCCACGAGCACCAAAGAAATGCGCGCCGGTATCGAGCTCCTGCTCAATCGGCTTCCGTCGGTGCAATCGCACGAGAGCTACCGAACGCGGTGACCGCCAAATTGTCCGCGGAGCGCGGAGACTACCTTGCCGACAAAGCTCGGATTGCTCTTTGATTGCACACGATATTCGTACGATGCCTTGATGACGGGCGCAGCAATTCCCAATTCCTCGGCGGTTTTCACGGTCCATTCGCCCTCGCCGGTGTGTCCGATTTCACTCGAGATCTCTGAGAGGTCCTGCCCGCTCTCTGCGAGAGCAGACAAAGTCCACCCGATGAGACGTGATTCGATGACGCTTCCTTTGTTGTAAATATCTGCGGCGTCGGAGAGATTAATCTTTAGTGGTGACGCCTTCAAGACGCCAAAGCCCTCGGCAATCGCCTGCATCATGCCGTACTCGATGCCGTTGTGTACCATCTTGACGAAGTGTCCTGCGCCTGCGCCTGCAAAGAATTTGTACGCAGTACCGTCTTTGGCAAGATCTTGAAAGAGTGGCTCGAATTCTTGAAAGGCGCTCTCGTCGCCACCGACCATGAGACACGCTCCGCTGCGCGCCCCTCCGGGACCCCCGGAAAATCCGACATCAATGAATCGAATACCCTTCTCGGCAAGCACTCGGCCATGTTCGATAGAATCTTTGTAAAATGAGTTGCCTCCGTCCATCACCACATCGCCACTCTGGAGTACCCCGGAGAGCTGCGAGAGCACGTCATCGACGGGCTTCCCTGCCGGGACCATAAGCCATACGAGTCGGGGAGCGGACATTTGTGAAATCTCGGCAATGCTAGCAATCGGCTGCATGCCGCACTCTTCGGCGAGCGCTGCGCCCACAGTCGGATTCATGTCCATGCCACGCACGCTCCAGCTCCGCTCTCGAAGACGTCGCACGATGTTGGCCCCCATTTTGCCGAGCCCCAGAATAATGATTTCTCTGTGCATGTCAGTCGTTCTATTGTGCTTGTTCTAATATGTCTTTCGTATCAGGCGTGTACATCATAAGCGGCGGTTCCCCATTCTGCCACGCAGCAAGTATGGGATCCGTGAATCGCCACATCGCTCGCACCTCGTCGGTCGATACGAAGAGTGTTTGGTCGCCTCGAATACCGTCGAGCAACAGCTTCGCGTACTCTTCTACATACGGCACATGGGCAGACGGCTCACGAAGCATGTAGTGAAACTCGCGTCGCTCCGTTGCGAATGAGAATCCCGGCGTCTTCGACCAAAATTCGATGAGGATTTCCTCGCGGGGTTCGAGACGAATGATGACTTCGTTTCTGTGATGCGGGGATTCCGGCGGACAGAGGCACGGCTGAGGATGCCTGAACGTGACGACAATTTCCTTTTGCGCGGCGCCAAGTCTCTTGCCACCTTCCATGATGATGGGCACGCCTCGCCAGCGCGGGTGATCAAGCTGTGTGCTGACGCGGAAGAATGTTTCCGTCGTCGATTGCGGGTCGACTCCCTCAATCGCACGGTACCCATCGTACTGTGCCCGGATAGTCGAATGTCGAATGTCCTTCTCACTCAGCGACGGCAAGCATGCGAGTATTTCTGCACGCTTCTTTTGGATTACTGACGCATCAAAACTCTCGGGATGACCCATCGTGAGGAGCGCGAGAATTTGGAGAAAATGATTCTGGCCGACATCGCGAAACGCTCCGACACTATCGTAAAACGCGCCACGCTTCTCGACACCTATTTCCTCGAGCATGCTGATGCGGATAGATTCAATGAGCGTGTTACCCCACTGCATTTCAAACAAATTATTAGAGAAGCGGAAGGTAAGAATATTTTGCAGCATCTCTTTCGCGAGATAATGATCGATGCGGTAAATCTGCTGCTCCTCAAAATATTGACCGAGTAATTGATCGAGCTCGCGGGCAGTCGTCGTATCAACACCAAACGGCTTCTCTACCATAACGCGCATCCAGCCGCCTCCGGGGGCACACGGCTCGGAGAGCCGCGCTATCGCAATCTGTCGGAATACGGTCTCGTAAAATTCCGGCGCAATGGAGAGATAAAAGAGTTTATTCGAGCATACGCCCCATTCCTTATCGAGGGTGTCGAACGTCTGCTTGAGTGCACCATAGCTTTCTGACTCATTAAAATCCCCGCGCTGAAAGCGAAAAAGACGCAAGAAATCCGCGAGTTCATGCTTCGAAAATTCTCGATTCCAGTGTTCACTAATGGTCGCGACGACGAAGTCACCAAATGTCTCATCAGTGAGGTCGCGGCGTGAAAATCCCACAACGCAAAACATCGTCGGCAGTGCCTGTTTCTCAAATAAGTGGTAGAGCGCAGGAATCACTTTACGCCGCATGAGGTCGCCTGTTGCCCCGAAAGCCGCCAGAATTGTCGGGACATTATCGAACGGCGCCACCATAGGGCGCTCATTATACCCCTACGCACCGGAAACAATTGACGGAGCGACAAGCCTATTTCCTGCTCCGTTATCCACAGTCCTCTTTCGGGTCACGGGTGGATAATGAGTATCGCGTTTGAAACTCGTAGGTGGAAAGTGAATCAGGGTGTAATTCCCTGGCTGTCGCGCAACCGTATAGTCGGAGCCCTTCCATTCTCCCGTCCTTTCTTCGGAAAGAGTGGGGCTACGTTCCGGCTCGCGCCAAGTCACTTTTCCGCATCCTCCTCATGCGGACTATCCTGACCCCGCTGCCGGGTTTTTTTCGCGTGCGCCATGCCAGAAACAGCTGAACACGTCGATTATGGAGTCGAAAACGGATTCGACAATTTTGATTTTGAACGTCCGCTCGAAGCCGCAAACGAAAATCAGCCCGCGACCGATGAGCTACCGGTGGAGACGACTGCATCGGAAGATCTCGGTGACGGCAGGGGCGGCGAGCCCGATGCGGAGAAGCCCGTCTACGCGAATGACAACGCGTTCAAATTTACCGGCACAGAACTCATCAATATCGACGGGT
Source organism: uncultured Candidatus Saccharibacteria bacterium (assembly GCA_964349145.1). GTDB lineage: Bacteria > Patescibacteriota > Minisyncoccia > Phycocordibacterales > UBA2100 > UBA10103. The sequence continues at coordinate 16,534 of CAYGFN010000011.1, read as the reverse complement.
CATCATTCACGAAGGCAATAGAAGCGAGCGGAGACCTCGAAGCTATCGCATTGCATCGCGAGATGCTCCGCCAGTGGAGCGAAGCTCAGTCGCTGAAGCTTCAGGGGTCGCAAGAATTTTGGAATCCGGATATGCCCGTCAAGGAGGCGGATGGCGAGACAATCTACAAGACGCGCATGTGGCTGAATCCGGACGGTACCGGAGGCTATGAGATTCGATCAATCAAAGCTCCCGCCAACGACAACGATGTCGAAGAATCGCGAGCACAGGGCTTGGAAGGAGCGAATGATCTCGTAGCAGCGATTCCTGATTACAGCGATGAGTACGCAGTCTCCAAGGAGACTTTGTTGATCAATGAACACGAAGCCGTCGCTGAAATAGAGGATGTATCTGAGTACGAGACCGCGCTCACGAGCCCAGAGATTCAGACTGGAGCGCAGCCGATTTTCGAAAGCGATGAGCGCGTTTCCCTCGAGCATGAAGAGGAGCCTGTGGTTGACGATACGAAATACGTTCCCGTAGACTCTCCCGCACCTCGCGAAGTGCGTGCGCAGGAATTGAATGTATTTCTCGCCATTGACCGCTTGCCTGCAATAGATCTCCAAGATAACCGCGCGGACTCCACGGGCTCCGATGAAGTGATTATCCTGAAAGCGCCAGAACAAGGAACGGTCGACACCTCTCCCGCATCTGTCCAAGCGCCACTCCAACCAGTCGACGGAGTACCCATGAGCGAGATGGTTTCGATGGAGCAGATAACACGCGGTGTTCGTGCTGCCGAGCGTATCGATGAGCCTGCACCCATCGCACCGTTTATAGAAGTTCGCACAGTTGCGGCTGAGACCGTACGCGACAAGAGCGCGCCCGAGAAGCATGGGGTCGACATCCCCGCACACAATGATTCTCCGATTGTCGAGAGATTAGTCTCAGTGCCGCAAAAGATCCACGTGCGCAATGCGGATCTGCCGGTACACGTCTTTGCACACGAGACCAGGGCGAACAAAATCAATAATACTGATCAGAAAGAAATTCGCTCGGCAGTAGTGAAGACAGAAAAGCCGAAAGCTGAAGAAGAGTTCAGGCGTCGTCGCGGCCGAACACGATATGGCGAGGAGACATCGTATAAGCCACGATACGATTACGACGACCACATACCGAATGAAGTGCCGCGCTCTCTCGCGGAAACTTCGGTAGTCAAGATGGTAGAGCGCTTTACCCCAGAGATGCAGGACGTACACCGAGCCAACACCGCTCCGGAGACAGCCGACTCACCAATCGCAAAAGTTGAAACAATTGAGCACAAAGCCCCCGAGATCCGGGAGCTCGATACGCACGAAAAGTCTCTCGAGGTGGATACGCCAGCTGCTCAGAAGCACGTCTCTCTCGAAGTGCCGCACGTAGCCGAGACCACGCGCCGCGACATCGAGGGCTCAGACGTGATTCCTTTCCGAGAATTCTCGCGCATCGAGCGTAACACTCAAGCTGAAATCGACGAGGTGTTGGTGGCGCACGGACTGACGCGCCAGTCGAGTGTCGAGACGGAATCGCTCGCTTCCGTTGAAATCGCCTCTGGAAGTCCCCGGCAAGCACACCTTGCAGGTACCTCAGATGACCAGGCGAGCAGCGTAATCGCTTTCAAGGGGGGTATTCGGATGATCAAGCGCGCCGCATAAATAAACATATATGACCGACAAGAAAATCCCATACTACAATCTACGCCAAGAAGCCGAGGCCGGCGCATTGCCCCCGCTCGTGGGACGTTTCGAAGAGATCGAGCGACTCGACCGCGTCGTGAATCGTCGAGTCAACAACAACGTCGCGCTCGTCGCGCCCGACGGCATGGGAAAGACGACACTTGTGTACGGGTGGATGCGCCACATGGCGTCTCGCGAAGAGTTCTCGTCGGCTGAGCTGCTGCAATTCGATGTAGAGCACCTCTACGCACTCGACGATGACGCCCATCTCGAGGAGCGCTATCTGGAGGCCTTCGCTCACATACCGAAATGCGTACTATTCATCGATGATTTCGGCAGGGAAGTCGGACGCAATGCGACGCTGATGCAACGCGTCTTCCGCATCTACAAGCGCATTCTCAAAGAGCCGGGGATCCACGTGATTCTCACATTTACGCCGTCCGAATATGAGTGGTTTGAACGTGAATATTCGGCCTTCCTCCACCTCTTCGAGACAATCGCACTCAAAGAGCAATCCCCCGCCGAGCACGCACGGATTCTCAGTCGTACGCTTCCTCAGCTCAATGCCACGCATCGCGTGATCGTGACCGACGCGGCGCTCGAAGAAATCGTCGCATTTACCGGACGATTCCACGCACTCGGACAAATGCCGAAATCAGCAATTCGCATTCTTGACGAGAGTATTTCCTACAGCGCTTCCAAAGGCTATAAAGTCCTGCGCTCGGACGCGATTGCAAGCGTGATGGAAGCAAAGACTGGAATTCCGAAAGCACGCCTCACGCGCGACGAACTCTCCAGCATCAAGGATCTCGAGGGGTCGCTGAATGCTCGAGTCCGCGGCCAGAGCGACGCCATCGCACGGATCGCGAAGACCTTGCAGCGAGCCAAGCTCGGCCTCCGAAATCCGAATCGACCGCTCGGTTCGTTTTTGCTCCTTGGCCCATCCGGTGTCGGCAAGACGGAAACTGCGAAAACGGTCGCGGAATTAATGTTTGGTCGCTCCGAGAGTTTCTCGCGCTTTGATATGTCCGAATTCCAGCAAGATCACACGGTACAGCGCCTTATCGGCGCTCCTGCCGGATACGTAGGCTACGAAGAGGGCGGCGCACTCACCAATGCTCTGCGCAAAGAGCCTCACTCGCTCATTCTCCTCGACGAAATCGAGAAGGCGCACCCGAAAGTCTTCGACATCTTCCTACAGGTCCTCGACGATGGTCGCCTCACCTCCGGTCAGAACGAGACCGTCGACGCACGGAATGCGATTGTTATGGCAACCTCGAACGCTGCGGTGCCTGAAATTCTCGAAGCATTTACCGACGGCGGAGGCGAAATCACCGACGTATTCATGCAAGAGCATGTGATGCCCGCCCTCGCGCGAACCTTCCGTCTTGAATTCATTAACCGCTTCGATGCCATCCTCGTCTTCAAGCCGCTCTCTGTCTCGGGCCTGTTGGAAATTGCGCAGCTCGAGATCAAGAAGATCGAGAAGCGGCTAGAGAAACACGGTGTGCAATTCGAGCTCGAACCTGCGGAGATTGAATCCCGAATTCTGGCGCTCTCCGATCCCCGATTCGGCGCGCGCCCGGTAAAGCGCTATATCGAAGAGACTTGTGAGACATTACTCGCCGATACCTTACTCGCTTCACGCACCTGATATGAGTACTCACGAAACGCTGAGGCCCGCGGAACATTTCCACGCTTCGGAAGCACCGGGTGTGCGCGGCAGCCGCGTGACGGAGGCGCATGTCGACGCGATGTATACAGAGCGCCGCTCCATGCTCGAGAGCCTTGGGGCGGCCATCGGCGCACGACTGTATGAAGCGCTCGGAAAAAAAATTGATCATGAGCGATCCTCGCTCCGCTCGATTATCGAGCGGGATGAAGCGGTCACAGAAACGAAGCGACGGCTCGATAAGGTACTGAAGAGCGAATATTTCATCTATCGAAAACTCGATACTCACCTATTGTAAATCTATGAATTCTGTACAGATTGGCGAGAACGTTTACCACGGCAAAAGGCGCCCCATCGAATACGCTGAGGACGATCGTCTGCGCCACATGTACATGATCGGCAAAACAGGTGTCGGCAAATCGACCATTTTTCAAAACATGTGCCTGCAAGACATCGAGCGTGGAGGCGGCGTGTGCTTTATCGACCCGCACGGCGAATCAATTGATTGGCTTCTCTCTCGGATTCCGGAGAATCGCTTACAGGACGTTGTCCTCTTCGATCCGAGCGACACGGACTTCCCGTTTGGCCTTAATCTTCTCGAGGCTCGCGACGAATTCGAGAAGGACTTTCTCGTAAACGAGTGCATCGCAATCTTCTACAAGCTCTTCGATCCGAAAAGAAGCGGTATTATCGGACCGCAATTTGAGCACTGGCTGCGCAACGCCGCGCTCACGGTCATGGCGGGACCCGAGGGGGGATCCCTGCTTGAAATCCCGCGACTGTTCGTCGACAAAGAATTCGAACGTCGGAAGCGTGCGCAGCTGACTGATCCGATCGTGCTCGACTTCTGGACCAAACAGATGGCGAAAACGTCGGACTTCCACAAGAGCGAAATGCTGAATTACTTCATGTCGAAATTCGGCCCCTTCATCAACAATGCCATGATGCGCAACATCATCGGCCAGCACGTGAACAGCTTTGATTTCAGCGCTCTGATGAACGACCGCGCGATTGTCCTTGCGAATCTTTCGAAGGGAAAGGTCGGCGAGATGAACGCGCACATGCTCGGGCTCATCCTCATCTCACGCCTCCAAGCGGCGGTCTTAGGTCGTGCCAAAGACGCTCCTTCGGCTCGTACGCCCTTTTATTTGTACGTGGACGAGTTCCAAAATTTCTCGACCGATACCTTCATTTCGCTGCTCTCGGAATCCCGCAAGTATGGCCTTGGTATCCACCTGACCAATCAGTACCTTGCACAGCTGCCGGAACAAATCCGCGACGCGGTCTTGGGCAACGTCGGCACACTCGTCTCATTCGAGGTGGGTGCGGAGGATGCGAAAATGCTCGCCGATGAATTTGCTCCTATGACCGAAGCGGATTTCATGGGCCTGCCCCGCTTCAATTTTTACATAAAGCTCCTTATCAACGGTAAGACGAGTGAGGTGTTCTCCGGCACGGGATTGCCCCCGAAGGAAGTCTCGGCTACAAGCATCTCTCGCGAAAAGGTCGTCGCGCTGAACAGACTCGCCTACGGGTGGCCGCGCCTCCTCGTAGAGCAAACGGTGAGACACCAATTGCATTGAAAGGCCGCTGGCCTTCGCTGACTGCGTCGCTCGGAGATGAAGTACAAGCACTTCATTTCACTCGCTATCCTCGTCAGATAAATAAATCGCGGTAGATATCTTCTGCGGGATCGATACGCAGCTCCGATTGATTAACAGCGTCGACGAATTCTACGGGTGCGTCGGTGATGATAGCGAGCGGCTGCTGCTCGCTGCCCTCACCCATCACCAGAGTCGCAGCGGTCGCGAGTGAATCCGCGACATTGGTCTGCGTGACCTCAAGCGTCTTGCCAAAGATATCCGGCGTGCCGCGGTAATCACGAATACCACGGAAACCTGCGTAACCGAGCGCAACGCCTGTCACCCCCGCGCGAAGCGGCGCAATCCTGCTATCGGTAATCACCACCCCAAATTTCCTTATGCGAGTGTTTTGTTTATACCCGGAGGCGTGCAAAACACTCGCATAGAGCTTCTGGGCGGAGGCGAAACAATCTTCGGGCAATAGAACAAGTTTGCCCTCCGCATTCGATTCGTCGATGCCCGCGTTTACGATGGCAATCCCTTGCCGCACCGTGAGCCACCATTTCGGCAGGATCTGCTTCGCCCACGAGCTCTCTCGGGCAATCAGCGCCTCCTTATCTTTCGCATTGGCAACTCTGCGCTCCGCGAGCGCGACAACTTTTGATGAGATGGCAAGAATCGATCCGTCAGCAAACTGCGGGATGTGTTCTGCGATAAATGCGGCAAGATCTTCTCCCTCGACGAGAATGCGCGTGCGAAT
>CAYGFN010000011.1:8206-10725 GCA_964349145.1 uncultured Candidatus Saccharibacteria bacterium | reverse complement strand
CTCCATCATAGGTCGTCAGACTGTATCATCATACCCACTTGATTCGAAGAACGATGTACGGTTCAACCCTCTGTCGCATCTGTGTACTCTCCCCGCCTCGCTTCGACTGACTCTCGACACGCCCACGCAGCGCTGCCCCGCTGGTCGTCACACAGTCGAAGTGTCTGCTCGACTGAATTGGTCTGCACGAGATAATAACTGACGAGGCCATCAAGGCACGCGGCCTCGTCGTAGGAGCCGACGCGCGCGCAATGGCCCATGGCCACTGTCGGGTCATTCCAATACTGCTTCATTACTCTACTCGCGACACCGCTCACACACCGCAGTCGGAACGCAGGATCGAGAGTACTGCACCATGCAAACGCCTGTTCGTAATTATTCTCGTGCATCTTGAGGAAATATATGGGCGCATAAAAGTAGCACCCTCCTTTGAAAAAAGTATTTTGTTCCGTGCATGGGTACGAGAAGTCAGCCGGATTTAGAAACTGTGATGCGTGGTCTTCTTCGGACGACCCGAAGTTCTCCATAAATACTCCCTCCGAGCACGCAATTTTGACGGCATTATCCCGATATTCGTCACATTTACCAATTGAAAAAGGCACGTCATTCTCGGAGTAAAACATGAGACCGTGCCCAACACCGTGATAGCACTTATGACGGAAGCTCTTTGAAGAAGCATCTGCGCAAATCGTATTCATCTCCTCATCGAGATTTGAAGTCCCTTTGAAAACAAGCTCTATCACGCCGTGTATGTACCCGGCCCCGCAGGTATCGTCTTGATAGTGCATGGCTGCTTCGAAGCTCCCATATTTCACATATGCAGCGTGGCCTATCTCGTGCACGAGCGCATGACAATTCTCCGAAACATCTTGATCATTCATGCCCTGCGTAAGGAGCCTGAGAGCAACTGACGGGTTGTCTGTATTCACGCGGGTGACCAATTCATCGCGCATAGAATCGTAATCAAATGCGGGTGCTAGATCGCTCTTTGACGGTACCGCGCCGCCCGCGGCGTATCCGAGTAGCGCCGCGCACACGAGAAGTGCACCAAAGAGGACTGCGCGCTTATTGAGAAGCGCATGTATGCGCATACACAACATCATACTTCACGCGTTCGCACATCATCTGTCTTCCAAATTTCTTGATGTTCTGCGGGGGTGGTCGCTGCGACATTGTCGATGCCGAAGTAATTGACCTCGACGAGTTGGTGCGCTTTGTTGAAATCGACATTATCGACGGGAGTGTACGGCGTCCAGACACCCGCGTTATTGATCCAGAGATCAATCCTGCCCCACTCCTCCATCGCGGCTCGACCAAGCGCGACCACCTGCTCCCGATCCGTGACATCGCAGTGCATGGTCGCCATATCGAGCTCGACGCCGAGGTCGGAAAGCTCTACGCTATCGAGATCAGAGATAAGCACCTGCGCGCCACGCGCGACAAGCGTTCGCGCAATCTCCGCACCCAAGCCGCGCGCCGCCGGTCAGGACTACTGTTGCGTCTTTAAGTTCCATACATTTGTGGGCTAGGCCGAGCCAATCCTCGAACCGAGGAAATCACAGAAATAATCATAGAATACGCCACAGAGAAAAGACCAGACGATGAATGACACCGGCAGCTAGAGACGGTGACGCTATTGATAATTCTTATAGTATGGTCCTCTGCGTTTAGGCAAACCAAATTTTTTGTTGTGAGCAAAGTGATATATGCTGATTGTATGCATTTGAAATTAATTATCATGGGGACAAGTGTACTGGCAATCTGTGCCATTGGGGCGTGGTGGTATTACACTACTAGGTCTGCAAATGAGACTCCTCTGACTAAAGACGGAGCACGTGCTATTGCAGAGAAGAAGATCCGCAGTGATATGGTTGTCGTTGACAGCCGTACAGAAGAACATAACTTTGGATGGGTATTTTTCTACACGAGTAGAAGATATTTGGAGACCCAAAATATGGACAACATCATCCTTGGCAATGGTCCCATCATCGTCAATCGCGATGGAAGTGTTATCTCCCTCCCAACATACCGGCCGCCAGAAATACTTATTGCCCAATATGAGCAGGAATATCAATCTAAGATCGTAAAAAAAATATGTGACTCATTATCAAAAGATTATATCCTTACTGAATATAAGAATGACAAAAAAGAAGTAGGTGGATATGTTGCTACTTCAAAAGGAGTGGTTGGGGCGCCGCTCTACAATTACTACAGGAACGGAGACTTCTTGCGGAAGGTCATCGTCATTAAGTCCGATACTGTAGAATCGCAAATAGCGAGCGAGTGGCGCAAAAAGCTTGAGACAAATTATTCAATAAAAGAACAGCACTATTGTGATGGAAAATTATAATTCTAACTCCTTCGAACATCGTCTACCCACAGTAGTTTGACGTCACCTAACCCTGCGTGCAGAAAACAGCGGGTCTGGTCGAAGGTCAAAATAAGAAAACCGCGCAATCGCGCGGTTTTCTTATTTTGACCGATGTCTGACCCCTATGGTGGGCATGGGGAGACTCGAA